>JANNDF010000970.1:0-2159 GCA_031387445.1 Planctomycetia bacterium | reverse complement strand
GGCGCGGGGGGTAGCGGCTAAACCGCAAAATGTGTTTTGGTCTTCGCCGCCCCCTGCGGGCGGGTGCCGCCCCCCCCCGTTGGTCGCGGCGAAGAGGGTCAACTCGCCCGCTTCCGCTTCTTACCTTCCGCGGGCACTTCGACGCCGTCGATGAATCGTTTGCAGTCGGGCAGCGCTTCCAGGAACGTCTGCCCGTAGCCCTTGGTCAGCACTCGCGGGTCGAACAGCACCACGATGCCCTTGTCCGTGGCGGTGCGGATGAGCCGGCCGAAACCTTGCTTCAGCTTGATCGCCGCTTGCGGAACCTGGTAGTCGAAGAACGGTTTCCCACCAGCGGCTTCGATGGCTTCCAACCGGGCTTCCGTCAGCGGGCGGTCGGGCACGGCGAACGGCAGCTTCGTGATGATGACGTTCTGGAGCGCCTCGCCCCGCACGTCCACGCCCTGCCAGAAGCTGTCCACGCCGAACAGCACGCCCTTGTCGGCGGTGCGGAAGGCTTCGAGCATCTTCGGGGCGGGCTGGCCGTCCCCCTGGCAGAAGAAGGTGTACCCGTGGCGGGTGAACCACGGCCGCAGCTTCTCCGCCGCCTTATTCAGCGCCCCGTAGCTGGTGAACAGGACGAACGCCCGACCGCGGGTGCGGTCGATGTACTCGGGCAGCAGGTCTTGCACCTTCGCCTCGTACACCGCGGGTTGCGCCGAGGGGTCGGGCATGTCTCGGAACAGGTGCAGTTCGGCCTGCTCGCGGAAGTTGAACGGGCTGCCGAGTTGCTTGGTCTTCGCGTCCGGTAGCCCCAGCCGATCCTGAAACAGGGCGAAGCCGTCCGCCCCGCCGGTGCTCAGCGTGGCGCTCGCCAGCACCACCGTCGGAATCTTGTCGTAAAGCTGTTCCTTCAGCGCCGGCCCCACTTCGATGGGCGCACTGTTCAAGCTCACGCGCGGCACCCGACCCCCCTGTCGCACCTCGGCCCAGTACACATGCCCGTCGAGCTTGTGCCCGATCCACTCTCGCACCTCTTTCGCTGTCCCCGTCAGCCGCTCGGCCCGGCCGGTCAGTTCGAGCTTCTCCTCCTCGCTGCTGCGGGTCTTGGCGAGCCGGGTGAGGTGGCTGGCGAGCTTGTCCAACTCCTCCGACAGCACGTCGGCCACCGGGTTCGGCTCCCGCACGCGGCCGGTGCCGCGGCTCTGCTTGCTCAGCCAGTGGTGAACGGCCGCGAACATCCGCTCGTTCGCCTGCCGTGTGGCTTCCACCTGGTTCGCCGATTCCAAATCACCGAGCGTGGCGAGTACACCCTTGTGGCCCTTCGGCGCGAACAGTTGGTTCAGCACGTACTCGATGCCGCCCTGCGAGACGCCGATGCCCAGGTGGTCCGCCGCCACGTCTTCGAGCGTGTGGGCCTCGTCGAAGATGACCGCGTGGTAATCGGGCAGCACCCCGCCGCCCTGCCGCCGCACGGCCAGGTCGGCGAAGAACAGTGCGTGGTTCACAATCAGCAGGTTGCCGGCGAACGTGGCCTTCCGGGCGCGGTAGTAGAAGCACTCTGCGTGCGTCGGGCACTTGCGACCGAGGCAGTTGCCGCCGTCCGATTCCACCGCGTCCCACACGCCCGGCAGCGGTTGGAAGGGTAAATCCGACTTGCTCCCCTCTTCGCTCTTGCGGCTCCACTTGCCGATCTCGATCAGTTGCGTGACGGCCGCCGGGTCGGAGAACAGCGTGCCCATCTTCTGCTGCGCCACCCGCAGCCGCCGTTTGCTCAGGTAGTTGCCGCGGCCCTTCACCAGCACCGGGCGGAACTCGTCCGGCATCACGCGTTGCAGGAACGGGATGTCTTTGGCGATGAGCTGCTCTTGCAAGCTGATGGTGTGCGTGCTCACCACAATGCGGAGGTCTTTGTTTTTCGCCACGGCCTGGATCGCCGGCACGAGGTAGGCGAAGCTCTTACCGACGCCGGTGCCCGCCTCGACCAGCAGTTTCTTTTTCGACGCCAGGGCGTCGGCCACCGCCTCGGCCATCTCGACCTGCTGCGAGCGGGGTTCGTAGTGGTCGAACGCTTTGGCGATCAGCCCGCCGGCGGCGAGAACGTTGTTGATGGTGGACATGCCGGGAATTGTGACGGCCGGCGGGGGAAAGCGGAAGGCGGGTTGGTGGAAACGGTGAAC
>JANNDF010000968.1:0-8260 GCA_031387445.1 Planctomycetia bacterium | reverse complement strand
GGGCGCGCCGTGCCCCGTGTGGCGCCGGGTCGTCAACAGAACCCGGCTCCTCACGCAACCCGGCTCGCCAACACAGCGATCTTCCGCCTGCTATCATGATCTGTTTCGTTCCCAGGTGCATTCCCGTGGCCCGCCGTGCCGATCCGCCCGAAGTTCCCGCCCTGTACGCCCACGTTCAGCCGGGGCTGGAGGCCGTCGCGGCCGACGAGATCACCCGCGACCTCCAGGGCGAGGTGAAGCGGACCGACCGCGGCAGCGTCGTGTTTCGCCTGAACGACATCACGCCGGACGTGCTGAAGCTCCGCACCACCGAAGACGTGTTCCTGCTGGCGTGGGGGTCGGACTCGCTCACCTACAAGGCGAGCGACCTGGAAACCATCAAGCGGTGGACGGCGAAGAAGGCGGACTGGGCCAACCTGTTCCGCCTGCACCACGCCGTGCGGCCGAAGACGAAGGGCAAGCCGACGTTCCACCTCGTCTGCCAGATGCAGGGCGAACACGGCTTCCGGCGGGTGGACGCCCTGGACGCGATGGCCGACGGGTTGCACGGGTTCGTGCCCGCCGGGTGGGTGCCGGCCGAAGAGAACGCCTGGTTCGAAATCTGGCTGAACATCACCGGCAAAACCGCCACCTGCGGGGTGCGGCTGAGCGACCGCACCATGCGGCACCGCACCTACAAGACCGATCACGTCGCGGCGTCACTGCGCCCGACAGTCGCGGCGGCGATGGCTCGGCTGGCGGGGATCGGACCGGGGATGACCGTCCTCGACCCGATGTGCGGGGCCGGCACCATTCTGGCGGAGGCGCTGGAGTTGTGCGAGCAGCGGCGCATTCGAGAGGTGCGCTACCTGGGCGGGGACATCGACCCGAACGCCGTCTTCTGTACCGGGCAGAACCTCGGCCGGCGGGGCGGCATCGAACCCGAGCGGTGGGACAGCACCGCCCTACCGGTGCCCCGCCGGGTGGTCGATCGGATCATCTGCAACCCGCCGTTCGGCAAGCAGTTGGAGAAGCCGGAGAGCATCCCCGAACTGTACGACAACATCGTGGCCGAGTGGGACCGGGTGCTCAAGCCGGGCGGCAAGGCGGTGATCCTGGTGAGCGAGATGGACGCCCTGAAGGAGGCCATCCGCCCGCACGAGTGGCGGCCGCTCAAACAGATGCGGGTGCGGGTGCTCGGGCAGGCGGCGGTCTTGAGCGTCTGGCAAAAGGACGAGTCGCCCGGTACAGTGTGAGCATTCACCCCCACGTCCGCGGTTGCCCCCGATGCCCTCGTACACCTGCCCGGACTGCCAAGCCAAAGTGAAATCGGCCGCCGAAGCCAAGCCGGGGCAGGTGTTCACCTGCCCGGAGTGCGAGGCCAAGTTCACCCCGCGGGCGCAGACCATCGGGTTCAAGGACGACCCGCCGGCGAAGGCGAAAGCGGCGAAACCGGGGGCCGCCAAGCCCGCCACCCTGAAGCCGGCGACCGCCAAGCCGGCGGCCGCCAAAGCCGCGGAGCCGACTGCGGCCAGCCCGCCCCCGCCGGCCAAGTCGCCGTTCCTCGACGAAGAGGACGACGGCCCGAAGACCTACGGCATGGTGCAGGAGACCGAAGAGGAGAAGCGGCTGGCGGAGAAGAACAAGCCGGTGTTCGGGGCGGTGAAGGACAAGTTCGCCAAGAGCGCCCGCGGGCCGGCCGCAGCACTGCTCGTCACCCCGGTCAACCTGCTCCTGTTCCAGGGCGGGATGCTCTGCCTGTTCGGCCTGTTCTACGCGTTCTTCTGGAATGGCCTGTGGGGCATCATCTTCACCGGCGGCACCCCGCCGTCGGACGAGGAGTTCACCGAGTACCTGGCGTGGGTGTTCATCGGCGTCATCTGCACCCTGTGGGGGGGCATCACCTGCTTCGGGGCGGTGCAGGCGATCACGATCAACAGCTACCCGTGGGCGGTGGTGGCCGGCTTCTTCGGCCTGTTCCCCCTGTTCGCCGGCGTGTTCATGCTGCTCACCATCTGGGACCCGCGGGTGATCGCCGGGTTCGTCGAGCCGGAGACCGGGCCGATCAAGGTGGACGCGGAGGCGGAGAAGAAACTGGGTGACGACGACGACGACGATGAGGAGGAGGAGGACGACGATGAGGACGACGACGACGATGAGGAGGAAGAAGAGAAGCCGAAGAAGAAGCGGTGATTCCCTGGCGAGCCATGCCCCGTGAGGGGCCAGGTGGATTGACACCCCCGACCCCTCACGGGGCAGGGCTCACCAAACTGACCAACGGCACGCCGACTGCACCGTTGAGCCAGTCGCTCTGAAACCACCCCCGTACCGTCGCGAAACGCCACACCCGCGCCCCAAACGGCGACACCCTCCCGTGCCCGACGCCCCTGCCACCCCCGACTCCGAGTTGCTCGCCCGCTTGCGCGCGGGCGATTCGACTGCCGTCGGGGTGATCTTCGAGCGGTACGAGCAGGCGGTGTTCAGCTATCTGATCGGGGTGCTGAAGGACCGGCACGCAGCCGAGGACGTGCTGCAAGACACGTTCGTGCTGGTTTTGCGAAAAGCTGAGACCGCCGCCGGCGAATCATTCCGCGGGTGGCTGTTCGCCGTCGCCCACCAGCAGGCCCTCTTGTTTCGCCGCAAGGGGAAGCGGGTGCCGGCGGCTGTCGCCGGTGAAGGGCTGCTCGCCCTGGTCGGCAGCGACGCCAACCCGGCCGATGCGGCCGACGCCCACGACGCGGCCGCCGCCGTTCGCGCCCTGCTCGCCCTGCTGCCCGAACCGCAGCAGGATGTGATCCGCCTTCGCCTGTTCGACGGGCTGAAATTCCGCGAGGTGGCCGACCGCCTGGGCTGCCCGCTGAACACCGCCCTCGCCCGCATGCACGACGGCTTGAACCGTCTCCGGACCCTTTGGGAGCAGCGGTATGCGTGACTCCACTACTTGCCCGCCCGACGCCGAACTGGCCGTGACCGCCCTGCGGTACGCCGCAGGTGCCATGCCGCCCGTCGAGGCCGAGGCGTTTGAAGCCCGCCTGGGTGACGACCAAATGGCCCGCGACGCGCTCGCCGAGGCGGTGCGGCTGTCGGCCGCCGCCAGCGGTGCCCCCGTGCCCACGCCCGACCCGCTCGTGCGGAGCGCGGTGGCCGAGCGGTTGCACCCCACCTGGCTGAGCCGGCTGTTCCCCCGCCGCCCCTACCGCGGGCACCCGGCGGTGTGGGCCGGGCTCGGGGGCGGTGTTGCGGTGGCCGTGGCGCTCACCGTTGGTGCCGGTTGGCGGAATGAGCCCACGCTGGCCCAAGGCCCGTCG
Source organism: Planctomycetia bacterium (assembly GCA_031387445.1). Taxonomy (GTDB): domain Bacteria; phylum Planctomycetota; class Planctomycetia; order Gemmatales; family Gemmataceae; genus JALHQU01. The sequence continues at coordinate 4,973 of JANNDF010000968.1, read as the reverse complement.
GCGCTCCCTGGCAAGCTGATGGCTGTGGCGGCCGTGCCGATGGACGTGGAAGTGCCGGCCGCGCCGTCCGTCGTGCCGCAGGCCGCGACCGAGAAGCCGATCCCGACGCGGCTGAACCCGATGGGCCTGGAGAAGCGGGTGGCAGACACGACGGGCGTCGGCCCGTCGCCGGTCGTCACGCCACCGGCGGTATGCGTCCCGATGCCAATGCCGGCCGTGATGACGGCCGACGACAAGATCGCTGAGGGGCCGAACGAAGTGAACCCGATGGGCGACCCGGCCGTCGGCATGATGACGTCGAAGCTGTAGGGCGACCCGTTTGCGGTGAACCGGCGGCTCACGCCGCCGGTTCACGTCACACCCTCATTTGCTCGCGTCGAGGCAGACTACGTTCACCCCGTCGCGGGTGTAGATGCGGCCGTCGAGCACGGCCGGAGTCGCCCAGCAGTCCCGGCCGAGCAACCCCTTCACCTGCCCGACCACCCGGCACTCGGTCGGGTCGGCCGCGATCAGGTACAGCCCGCCGGACATGCTCTGCACCAGCAGCGTGTCGCCCACCAGCAGCACCGTCGGCGTGTCGATGCCGGACGGCGCGTCCCACTCGCCCACCAATTTACCGTCCCGCAGGCTCATGCACGCCAGCCGCGGCCCGTTCGCCCCGTACGCGAACTTTTCGCGGTGGACGGCCGTGCTGTGCTTCGTTTGCATCCCGCCGTTGCCCGGCTTGAAGAACAACTGCGTCACGCCGCCGCGGTCCACTCGCAGCAGGGCACACCCCTTGCCGTACTCGGACGACACGAACACGGCGTCGCCGACCACCACCGGCGAGGCCGCGTTCACCCGGAACGGCTCGTTCTTCCACGGGTGTTCCCACAGCTTTTTACCGTCCGGCACGCCGACACCCAGCACCGAGTCGCCTGTGATGGCGATCACCTGCCGCACCCCGTCGAACGTGCCCGCCACCGGCGAACTGTACCCGCCCAGGCTGCCGCTCACCGCCCACCGCTCCTCCCCGCTCACCCGGTCGAACGCCACCACCGCCCCCTTCTTCCCGCCCGGCTGCACGATCACCAGATCGCCCTCGATCAGCGGTGAGCTGGCGAAGCCCCACCCCATCTTGCTCATGTCCACGGCGTAGTCGGTCAACAGGTCGTGTTCCCACAGCAGTCGCGGTTTGTCGTCCCCGTTCAGCTTCACGCATCGCAGGTTGCCCGCCGCACCGACGGTGTACGCCCGCCCGTCGTGGATGGTGGGCGTTGCCCGCGGGCCTTCGGCGTATCCGCCGCTCAGCGGCTTGTAGTCGGCCGGGTACTCGTCCGCCCACAGCACGTTGCCGTCGGCGGCACTCAGGCACACCAGTCGCTCGTTTCCCCCCTCCCGCCCCTGCACGTACACCCGTCCGTCGGCCACCGCCACCGACCCGTACTTGCCCGCCACCGGCGCTTTCCACAGCACTGTTGGCGGTTTCGCCTCCCAGTTGGTGTTGAAGTTCGTCGCGGACGCAATGCCGTCGCGGTTCGGCCCGCGGAACTGAGGCCAGTCGGTCCCGGCGGGCGGTGGGGCGGTCACGGGCGCATTCTTCCACTCCTCGAGCGCGGCGGCGTTCACCGACTCGGTGTCGAACACCTTCCACATCCGCACCAGTTGCCAGGTCAGCCCGACCACTACGGCGAGCAGAAGCAGTCCGATGACGAGCAGATACCGACGCGGGCGGGACATGGCACACTCCGGCGGGTGAGATAGGGTGTATGGTAGGCCCGCCCCGGAGTTTCCCGCCGTGAACGACCGCGTGTCTGTCGGCACCAGCTATTCCGACTCGCTGTTCGTCGTCGGCGTGGTCGCCGGGCCGGTCCTGCTCGGCATCGCCGCGTTCCTGTTCGCCACCACCGACGACCTGATGACCCCCGTCGGCATCCTCGCCGGGTTGGGCGGGCTCTTCCTGCTCGTCGGCCTCCTGCGATTGGCGGTCGTCGTCGCCGGGCGGAAGTGGCTCGAAGACACCGACCGCGGGTTCGTGTTCGTCGCCGGCGGGCGGGAACACAAGTTTGAGGACGAGGACGTGCTCGAACTGGCCACCAAGTTGACCTCCCGCTTCGCCAATGGGGTGCCGAAGGCGAACGTGCGGACGGGCACGCTGCGGGTCGATTCGCCCGACTTCCCGCAGCCGATCGCGTTCCAGTACGAGTGGCCGCTGAACCGCGAAGACCCGCTCATCGACCTGTTCGAGCGGCTGCTCGACGGGCTGGCGAAGCGGGCCGAGACGGAACTGGCCCACGACGGCGAGTTGGTCGGAGACGGGTGGGCGCTCACCCGCGACGGGCTGGATTTCCCGGCCGCCGAGGGCAGCGAACTGCTCCGCTTCGAGCACATGACCGCGGCCGAAGTGGTGGACGGCAAGGTGTGCGTGTGGGTGAGCGGCGAGCCGCGGCCGGTGTTCCGCGCGCCGCTCGATTCGCCCAACGCTCCGGTACTGCTGCAAGTGCTGGTGAAGCGGTTGGCCGCCCGCCCGCCGGACGAGAACGACGACCCGGAATCGCTCGGACGGGTGATCTTCGAGCGGGACACCTCGCACAAGCCGCCGACCATGCTGGTCGGCGGAACCGCGGCCCTGCTACTGTTCCTGGGCGGGGCGGCGGTGCTCTACTTCTACCTGACCGGCAACCCGGCCGACCGCCCGCCGCTGGTCTTCGCGCTCGTACTGCACGCGGCGGCGGCGGGGCTGGCGGCGGTCCTGTGGTTCGGCCGGCAGAACGTCCTGCGGTGCCAAGCCCGCGGGGTGTGCCGGCTGAAGAACGGCAAGGCGATCGAGATGCGGTACGACGAGGTGAAGACGTTCACCTACTCGGCCACCCGCCACTACCACAACGGGGCGTACACCGGCACCGTGCTGACCATGCTGTTCGAGGCGACCGACGGCCTCAAACTGAACTACACCACCAACGTTCGCAACGCCGACGAGTCGCTGGAGAGCCTGCGGGAGCATGTCAGCCGGGTGGTGGCGTCGGGCATGAAGCGGCGGCTGGACGCGGGCAAGGTGGTGTACTGGACCGACCGGGTGGCGTTCGAGCCGGACGGCATCGCCATCGTCGGCAAGACGGGACTGTTCGGCACCGAGGCGGACCAGTTCGTCGAGTGGGCGGACGTGGCCGACGTGGGCATGGAGGCGGGCAAGTTCGCCCTGTTCGCCCGCGGCCGCAGCAAGGCGGTGTACGAGACCCCCGTCGCCACGCCGAACTTCTTCCCCGGCTTCTACCTGATTTTGCTGGTACGATTCCCGCGAGATCCCGAAGAGTGATCGCGGCGATGGGGGCCACACTGATTCCATCCGGCCGAGTGTGCGAAGGGGGGAATCATCCGCGGTGACTCCCCTACAATCCCGGTCATGAACCCAGACGTGCTCATCATCGGCGGCGGGCTGGCCGGGCTGTGCTGCGGCCGCGAACTGGCCCGCCGCAACATCCCCTTTCAGATCCTCGAAGCGTCCGACGGCGTCGGCGGGCGGGTCCGAACCGACCTCGTGGACTGCTTCCGGCTCGACCGCGGGATGCAGAACTACCTGTCGTCGTACCCCGAAGGGAAGCGGGTGCTCGACTACGGCCCGCTCGATCTGAAGCCGTTCTCGCGGGCGGTGCTGGTGTGGTTCGGCGGCAAGTTCCACCGCCTCGCCGACCCGCGGGACGCCTTCACCACCGCCGTGGCGTCCGCCTTTTCCCCAATCGGTACGCTGTCCGACAAACTGGCCTCCGTCAAGCTGAAGGGGCTGGCGAACGTGGACCCGGCCACCTCGCCCGACACCTCCACCGCCGACCTGCTGACGGCCGCCGGGGTCGGCCCGACCATGACCGCCCGCCTGTTCCGCCCGTTCCTCGGGAGCGTGTTCCTGGAACCGGAGTTATCCACCTCCGCCCGCTTCTTCCGCTTCGCGTACCACCTGCTGAGCACTGGGCACCCGTCCCTGCCGGCGCTCGGCGCGCAGCAGATTCCGGAGCAACTCGCGGCCGGGTTGCCGGCGGGAGCGGTGCGGCTGAACTGCCCGGTGGCGGGCATCACTGATACCACCGTGTCACTGGCGAGCGGGGAGACGCTGACGGCGAAAGCCGTGGTGATCGCCACCGACGGGCCGACGGCGGTTCGGCTGAGCGGTGGGGCGGTGCCGGCGGTCGGGTCGAACGGCTCGGTCACGCTGTACTACGCGGCGGACGTGTCGCCGCGGGCCGAGCCGATCCTGATGCTGGACGGCGACGGCACGGGGCCGGCGTCGGCGGTGGCGGTGCTGAGCGAGGTGAGCCGCGAGTACGCGCCGGCGGGGAAGAGTCTGGTGGCGGTGTCGGTGGTCGGAATTCCGAGCGACGACGACGCGACCCTCGATCAGCGGGTGCGGGTGCAACTCGGCGGCTGGTTCGGGCCGGGGGTGGTCAGCGGGTGGCGGCTGTTGCGGGTGTACCGCATTCGGCACGCGCTGCCGAGTCAGCCGGTCGGCACACTGGACCCATGGGAACGTCCGGTGAAGCTACGGGCGGGGTTGTTCGTGTGCGGGGATCACCGAGACAATGCGAGCATCAACGGGGCGATGGTGTCAGGTCGGCGGGCGGGTGAAATTGTGGCGGCGGATGTGCTGTGAAAAAAGTAACCGGGTCGCAGACAGCCTCTCCCTCTGTCTGCAACCCGGTTTGGCTCTCGCCGAAAGAAGCAATTGCAGGCACCGTGCCAAAGACTGATGCATTGCCAGAAGAATCGCCACAAGGATCGACAAGATCAATGGTTACGATATTTGTCGCGACCGGATTCACTTAGCCCAGATTCCGTGTCTGCCCAGACGAATCACAATCATTGCCTGCTCGCGCGGCGGAACGCATACAGATCGCGCACTACCAGCCAGGTCTCGCGTTTGGCGACGGTTCCGCACTTCCCGCGGTTCGGTGCATTCGCCGTAAGTGCTTGGCCGGCATAGCAACTTTTTACCGCCGGAACTG
>JANNDF010000940.1:0-3281 GCA_031387445.1 Planctomycetia bacterium | reverse complement strand
GTGAACCCGCTGGTGGTGTACGGCACGCTGTCGAAGTTGTCGTAGGTGAAGATGAACCGATCCCGCGGGATCGGGCTGTTGTCCTCGGCCATCTTGATCCGGCCGACCGTGCCGCCGGCGCCGGGCAGCGCGATCACGGTCTCGGATCGGACGGCGAAGTCGTACAGCACGTCCCCGCCGGCGATGGTGCCGGTCACGCCGCCCACCTGCACGCCCGGGGTGGCGAGGCCGCCGAGCGTTTGAGCGACGGCCGGGTTCAGCAGCCCGCGACTCCTCAACAGTTGCGCCCGCTGGTCCGGGGTGAGGCGGGCGAGCTGTGCCTCTTGGGCGGCGGTGATGACCCCGCGCGAGAGGAGCAACTCGAGGGCCTGAGTGGAGAACGCCGTGTCCAGCGCGCCGGGGAGTGTGACGGGCTGGACGTAATCCAGGTTCTGCCCGCCCGCCACCGCGGTCATGTCCACCGTCGTGCTGCGATTGTTGGCGGGGTTGGTGAAGGTCATGGTGCCCCGCCCGCTGGCGGTCGGGCTGACGACCACCGCCCGCGACTCGTCCGCGAGGAAGGCCGCCCCGACGAGCCGGAACCGGGCCGAGGCGGTCGCCTGGTACGTTAACCGCACACCGCGGGCGCCGAGGATGTCCCCGAACATGTTCGGGGCGAACGACTGCGCGGCCTGAGTTCCCCCCTCCGACTGGCGTGCGAAGCCCCCACCCGCGTTCGGGGTTGTGGGGGCTTCCGCCCCCGAACCGGGATTCCCCGGCGTGGTCGGCGACGGGCGGGGCGTCTCCCCGCCACCCAGATTGGGCGTGCCCGGTTGCGGCATCATCCCGCCTGGCACCGCCGGAGGACAGGGGATGACGACGGCCGGCGGGCACGGGACGAGGGGGGCCACGAGCGGCCGCTGGTGATCGGCCGCAACCCCTGCCGTGGCGACCGTTAAGCTGAAACCGAGTGCCATGTAGGGTGAGCGCATCGGGGCATCCTTGCTCGCGGCAACGAGTGTGCCCGAATTATCGGTCCCACCCATCCCGCCGAATCATCGAATCCAACCCGAATTGACCGCATCACCCAACACCCTTGGCCGGTGGCCGTTCGCCATACTCTCAGCCCCGCGGCAGGTGGGTGAACGGGTTGTGGAAGGTGGCGTCGTACTCCACCTGTTGGCCGGTCTTCAGGGTGTATTGAACCGTCGCCGGCTGATCGACCGCCCCGGCTCCATCTCGGCCAGCGTCACCTCTCCCAGCACGTGACACAATGAGAGGGCCATCCGGGCCGGATCCACCCCCGCACGGACGGCCGCGTTCCACACGTCCTCCGCGGTGACGGCCCGCCCCAGCGACTCGATGCGAGACACTTGCCCGCGATCCGGCCCACCCACTTCACCCGCCATTACTGCTCCTCTCTCCGAGCGACACGACCACACCCGAGGCAGTCTGGCACACCTCATACCGGGGTGGCGTCACGGCCTTACGGTTTCACCACCAGCGGCTTGTCGGCGGGCACCGCTTTGCGGGTGAGCTTGCCCTTGCCGTGCGGCAAAATCACCTCCACGTCCACGCTGTCGGCTTTGCCCAGGCCGAAGTGGGCGACCGCCTCCTGACCGGAGCAGTACCCGTAGCCGATGGCGATCTCGCGCTCGCCGAGCAACTCCGCCGCCTGCCCCAACTTGCCCGCCGGGAACACCCGCACCTTTGACCCGATGCCCATGCGGTTCACGCCGTCTTTGCCTTCCACCCGCACGTCGAGCCAGTGCCCGCCGACCGTCTCGTTCTTCAGCAGCATCGACTTCGACTCGACCCACCAGTTGGCCAGGAAGAAGTCCAGCTTGCCGTCGCGGTCGAAGTCGCACGACGGGCCGGCGGCGGTGTACATGACCTTCTTGTCTTTCAGCACCTTCTCGAAGAACGGGCCGGATCGCTTGAGTGCGACATCCTCGGCAGTGGGGAAGTCGTTCACGCCCCAGGCGTCGTCGCGGAACTGCGGGACGCCGTCCTTCACCCCCAGCCCCTTGTAGATGACCGGGCACGGCGTGCCGCCCTTGAACTTCACGATGCTGACGGAGATGTCCGGCCAGCCGTCGTTGTCGAAGTCCTGAATCTCGACGTGCGGGGCCTTCATCGCCAGCGGGCCGAGGCCGGCTTTCGCCGTCACGTCCTCGTACTTCGGCACGCCGTCCTTGTTGCCGCGGTGCAGATACAGGCGGATGCCGGCGGGCTTGGTCCACGGCGATTTGAAGTGGTGGCCGATGACGATGTCGGGCAGACCGTCGCGGTTCACGTCGGCGACGCACACGCCGGCGGGGGTGTCTTCCGGGCTGTCGAGCTTCCAGCGGAACACGTCGGCGGTGCCGGCCGCCTCGCGGAACTTGCCCTTGCCGTCGTTCAGCAGCAGTTTGTGCTCGCCGCCGCCGTGGGTGAGGAACACGTCCGGCCAGCCGTCGCCGTTCACGTCGGCCGCGGCCACCCCCAGCCCGCCGAACCCGGCCGCAATCGGCACCGCCTCGAACTGGTACCTTCCCTTGTTGCGGAGGAGCAGCGGGCCGGTCTTCACCTTCGGCGAGTAGTACTGTTCGCACAGCAGCAGGTCGAGCAGGCCGTCGCCGTCGGCGTCGAGTGCGGCCAGCCCGCGGCCCTCGTACCCCGTCGGGCACGCCCCGCTCGCCTTACTCACGTCGGTGAACTTGCCGTCGCCGTCGTTGCGGAACAGCAGGCTCGGCACGGCCAGCACGCCGTCCTTGCCGTGGGCGCAGTGCGAGGCGTACAGGTCGAGCCGGCCGGAGTTGGTCAGGTCGGCGAACAGGGCACCGCTGCCGATGCCGGAGGTCTTCAGGTGCTCTTGCTTGTCGGGAGTGAACTTGCCTTTCACGTTTCGCAGCAGCATGCCGGGCTTGGAGCCGCTGTTGTGGAAGGTGCCGACGAACAGGTCGGGCCAGCCGTCGCCGTCGGCATCGCCCCAGGCGACCGCGTGCCCGCGGATGCCTTCGACTGCCGGGAAGAGGCCGGCCGATTCGCCCGCGTCCTTGAACGCGAACGGGTAGTCGGCGGCAGGGGCGAAGGCGGGGAGGAGCAGGAAGAGCGCGAAGGCGATGCGGGGCATGGGAGGGGTTCCTTGTGTTCGCCACGAGCGGGTATTCAAGGGGGCATGTGATTCGGTTTGCCGCGCGGCGTCGACGAGCGGGTTTGGTGGCCCGCGCTCGTCTTCGCCTCGCGGCAAAACGCCACCCGGGGAGAGGTGTCCCCCACGCACCCCGCGCGTTCGGGGGAGTTAATGTCCCTCAGGGCAC
>JANNDF010000929.1:0-9054 GCA_031387445.1 Planctomycetia bacterium | reverse complement strand
CTTCACCTTGATCGCGCTCACGATCAGTTCGGCGCACGCCGCCTCGCCCAGCCGCCCACTGTTCAAGATCAAGTCGTACTGAGTCGGGTCGCTCACCGCTTTGCCCGTCAGCGCCGCGTGCAAAGCCGCCCGCACCCGGTCGCGGCTGGCCAACTCCGCCGCCGCCTCCTCGTCGCTCATCCGCAGCCACTGCGCCAGGTAGGCCACCCGCTCGGCGTGCGGGGCGATCACCCGCACGTTCAGCGTGCTCTCGCCCGGCAGCAGAACGCCCGCCCCGCGGCCGACGATCACCACCTCGCCGCGGGCCGCCAGCGCGAACACCAGGTTCACCAGCTCGCCGGCGCCCGCCCCGCCGATCACCCCGCCGGCCGTCGCCGACTGCCGGGTCGCCCACGTGGCGGCCGACGGCGGCACCTCGGCCAGCAGTTCCCGCCGGGCGGAATCGTCGCGGGCCAGGAGGGCGAGCGAGTCCTGATCGTACACCTGCCAGCCGAGCAGCCGGCCGACCCGCCGGGCGATGCTGTTGCCCCGCGCGCCGGCCTCGCGGCTGATGGCCACGGTCAGCCCGCGCGGGTGTTCGCCGGCCGGCGTATCGGGTGCGCCGCGGTAGCCGTGCAGCGGGGCGGTGGCGTTTTCGGACAGGGCGACCATGGGAGAGGGTCTCCAATCAACGTGCTCTGCTCGCTCCGCGAGCGGGTGTTGCATGACCGCTCGCGGAGCGAGCAGAACACTTCAGGTTTCGTCTTTCGGCTCCTGCCGGCCGAACAGCCACGCGCCGAGCGCGGTGACGGCCACCGATACCAATACTAAGACGAGCCAGGCGGTGCCGGGTTCGGCCGGCTCATACGTATCTAATCCGGACGGGCGGACGGTCGGGGCGGCGGCCGTCAGCCAATGGTAGAACAGGGACTTCAGGTAGTAGTTCAGGCTGAACTGCTTCAGCCCGCCGGGCAGGTTGGCCAGCAGGGTCTCGAAGAAGAACACGTACACCAAGGCGACGATCGTCGGCCGGCGGAACAACGCCCCGACCATGTGGAACACGCACCCGAACGCCACCCCGCCGGCCACCGCCAGTGGCCAGAACACGGCCAGCGCCTTCAGCCCCTGTTCCCCGCCGACCAGCCCGAGGACGGCGAACGCGAACACGCTCGCCCCCACGCACCAGGGCAACATGCCGAGCAACTTGGCGATGTACACCGCCCACCGCGGGAGTGGGCGGGTGATCAGCCACAGGAGGGTCCGCCCTTCCCGCTCGGTGCCGATGGCCCCGGCCGCGTACGCCAGGGTGAACAGCGGCAGCAGGAAGGCGACATACAGGGTGAACACCACAAAGCGGGAAAAGTTGGTGAAGGCGAAATCGTCGCGGTATCGGACCAACTGGGCGGTGTCGCCGTAATCGTGAGGGGCGGTCGCCGTGTCGCGCGACTCCTCGGGGTCGCCCACCGCCGCCGGGCCGACCACCGCCTGCCGGGCCAGACGCCCCGGTTCGGTCAGCCGCGGCTTGAACCGCACGACCTCGGCGGCGGGAGACTCCTTGGGGTCGGGCGACTCCTTGCCGGCGGTCAGGTTGGCGAACACCCCGTAGGCGACCATCTTCGCCCCGAACTCGTCCCGGCCGACGGCCAGGAGGGCGTGCAGCGGCAGCCGGTCCTGAACGTACTGGTCATAGGTCATTCGCTGGGAAGTGCCGGGGGTGGCCTCGTTCATCACCACCGCCGCCGGGCCGACCACCGCCTCGCGGGCCGTCCGCTCGTCCCCCACGGCCCGCGGTTTGAACTGGGCCACCGTCCGCCGTTCGTTCTCCGACCGCCACTGTTGCCCGCCGTTCGACACCAGCCCGACCACCAGAGTCGTCACCCCCAGCAGGGCGAACCCCACCCACCCCACCTGCCGCACCTTCCACTGGCGGCGGGCGGAGAACCACACCAGGGCGAAGAAGGCACGGACGACGGAGGGGGGGGGCATACCGGATCTGGTGAACCCCGGCAGTGATGCCGGGGGTGTGAGAATGTGCGGACCACCCCCGGCATCACTGCCGGGGTTCACCCCGGTGGGACTCACTTCTTCTTCTCCACTTCCGTCGGCTTCGGCTGCTTGATCCGCTTGTAGATGACCGGCACCCCCCACCCGGCCATGCCGAGCCAGACGAGGGCACAGCACACGTAGCAGGCCACCGGCGGGAAGAAGAACTCCTCCTCGTTGGTCAGCTTGTTCTTGTCCTCTTTGAGCATGAACCGGTCCTTCCGCCACTGATCCTCCGTCTGCTTCAGGGTGGCGAAGGCGTACACCACGTTCCCCCCGCAGAACAGCAGCACGAACCCCCAAATGATGGCCGGCAGCCACCACTTGAAGTAGTCGCCGCTGGTCAGCGCGTAGGTCTTCACCGTGCGGTGCCGCTTCCGCTCGACCAGGTCGAACCCGCAGTTCAGGCACACCTTCGTGTCCGGCGGGTCCAGGTCGATGGCGCAGAACGGGCACCGCGGCACGTCCTCGTCTTCGTCCTTCGTCATCCCGTAAGCCTTCGGCTTGGCCCCCACGGTGTCGTCGTCCTCGTCGTCGTCGTCCTTGAACGGGATGGGGGCGTTCGCCGCGGGGGCCGGGGGCGGCGGGGAAGGCTCGTCCACCAACCGGGGTTTGGCGGCGGCGGGTTTGGCGGCAGCCGGCTTGGCGGTGGCGGGTTTAGCGGTGGCAGGTTTCGGCGGGCCGTCGCCCGGCACGGCGAAGATGTGCTCGCACGCCTTGCACTTGATCTTTTTGCCGGCCGCCTCGGCCGGCACCTGAATCGCCTTCTGGCAGTTCGGACAACTGACGGCCCGGGTGGACATGCGGCACCTGCGGCGAAGCGGCGTGGGGAGAGTTCCCGGCGGCCGCGGAGTCTGGTCGTATGATACGGAAGTGTCCCGGCCCCGCACCCGACCCGCACCCGCCCCGCGTTCATGACCCCCACCCCGCCGCGCCTGCTCATCTCCCTGGCCACCTACAACGAGCGGGAGAACCTGCCCCCGCTCATCGCCGACATTCACGCCCACGCCCCGTATGCCGACGTGCTGGTGATCGACGACAATTCGCCCGACGGCACCGGCACGCTGGCCGACGAACTGGCCGCCAAAGACCCGCGGGTGAAGGTGATGCACCGCCCCGGCAAGCTGGGTCTGGGCACCGCCACCCTCGCCGCCATGCGGTACGCGATGGACAACAATTACGACCTGCTGCAAAACCTGGACGCCGACTTCAGCCACCCGCCGCGATACCTGCCGGGGCTGCTGGCGGGGATGGAAACGCACGACGTGATGATCGGCTCGCGGTACGTGAAGGGTGGCGGCACCGAGGGCTGGCCGCTCACCCGTAAGGTGATCAGCAAGACGGTGAACGGGCTGGTGCGGTTCCTGTTCCGCATGCCGGTGCGGGACGCGAGCGGGGCGTTCCGCTGCTACCGGGTGGCCAACCTGCGGATCGCCAAGTTGGAAGAGACCATCTCGCGGGGCTACTCGTTCCAGCAGGAAGTGTTGTTCCGGGTGTATCGCACCGGGGCCAAGCTGGGCGAGCTGCCGATCATCTTCGAGAACCGCCGGCACGGGTCGAGCAAGGTGAACGCGAAGGAGGCCGTGCGGTCGATGGCCACGATCTTGTATTTGGGCGTGCGGAACTTCTTCGGCATCCGGATTTGACGAGCCGCGACTGTCAGGGAGCGGTGTCTTCTGGAACCGCCCGCGTGAGCGGGCTGGGTGTGTGGCCCACCCGGCCGGCTGACGCCGGCGGTTCCAGGACCGCTCCCTTGTGGTCGCGGCTCGTTGGGATCGCACCATGCCCACCTACGACGTGGCGATCATCGGCGGGGGGATCGTCGGCCTGGCCACGGCGAAGGCGTTCGTCGAGCGGGGCGTTCGCAACCTCGTCGTCGTCGAAGCCGAACCGCACGTCGCCGCCCACCAGACCGGGCACAACTCCGGCGTCATCCATTCCGGCATCTACTACAAGCCCGGCTCCGCGAAGGCGTCCAACTGTGCTGCCGGCCGCGAGCTGATGTACCGCTTCTGTGCCGACCACGGCATCCCGCACGACCGTTGCGGCAAGGTCATCGTGGCGGTGGAAGACCGCGAACTGGCCGCCCTGGCCGAGATCGAGCGTCGCGGGCACGCCAACGGACTGAGCGGGTTGAAGCGATTGACCGCCGCGGAGTTGAAGGAGTACGAGCCGCACGTCGCGGGGGTGGCCGGCTTGTTCGTGCCCGACACCGGCATCGTCGATTACAAGGCGGTGGCGCGGAAGTACGCCGAGATCGTGACGGCCGGCGGGGGCGAGGTGCGAACCGGCGAGCGGTTCGTCGGGATGAAGCACGACGGCGTGGAACTGGTGCTGCAAACCACTGCGGGCGAATTGCGGGCCGGACATTTGGTGAACTGCGGCGGTTTGCAGGCGGATCGCGTCGCCCGCCTGTGCGGGGTCGAACCGGGCGTGACCATCATCCCGTTCCGCGGCGAATACTACAACCTGAAGCCGCACGCCGCCCACCTCTGTCGGAACTTGATCTACCCCGTGCCCGACCCGCGGTTCCCGTTCCTGGGTGTTCACTTCACGCGGATGATCGGCGGGGGCGTCGAAGCCGGGCCGAACGCGGTGCTCGCATTCCGCCGCGAGGGGTATCGCTTCCGTGATGTGAGCGTGCGCGACGTGTTCGAGATGGCCCGCTTCCCCGGCTTCTGGGCGATGGCCGCGAAATTCTGGCTCACCGGCCTCGGCGAGATGAAACGCTCCCTCAGCCAATACTCGTTCTGGAAGTCGCTGAACCGGCTGATCCCGGCGATCAAGCGGGACGACATCACCCCGGCCGGTGCCGGTGTGCGTGCCCAGGCCGTCACACCCGACGGCAAGCTGGTGGACGATTTCTTCTTCCGCGGCGAGAGCCGCATGGTGCATGTGCTGAACGCCCCCTCGCCTGCCGCCACCGCCAGCATCAGTGTCGGACGGAGTATTGCGGAGTTGGCCGCCCGCGAGTGGGGGTTATCCTGAACACCATGCTCTCCCCCTTCGACCAGTTCCGCGCCGCCGTCGCCTCCGTGCAACCGCATACCGCAGTGGTGTTCGGCTCCGGGCTGGCCGACGCCGCCTCGCCGTTCGTTGCTACGGCTTCGGTTCCCTTCGCGGACGTGCCGGGGTTGGTGCCGCCGACCGTCGCCGGGCACAAGGGGCGGTTGAGCGTCGGTCACTGGGCGGGGGTGCCGGCGGTGGTGTCGTTCGGCCGCGTTCACTTCTATGAAGGCCACCCGTGGGACCGCGTGACCCGCCTGGTGCAACTGATCGCCGAGTTCGGGGTGGGGACGCTCATCCTGACGAATGCCGCCGGCGGCATTCGGGACGACCTGCAACCGGGCGACCTGATGGCGATCCGCGGGCATGTGAAGTGGCTGGATGCGACGGGATGGAAATTGGTTAGCCGCGAGGCAACGCCGAGCGCGTCGGAGCCGGACTCGCTCGGCGTTGCCTCGCGGCTAACCGGGCCTTACACCCTCCTCGCCCCGCTCCCCTCCGGCATTTACGCCGCGCTTACCGGCCCGTGCTACGAGACGCCGGCCGAAATCCGTGCCCTGCGAGCCATCGGTGCGGACGCGGTCGGCATGTCTACGGCCGTCGAAGCGGAGACGGCGGCGGCTCTCGGCCTCACGGTCGCCGGCATCTCGTGCATCACGAACAAGGCGGCGGGGATGTCCGACGGCCCGCTGTCGCACCACGAGGTCGAAACGACCGCGAAGAAGGCGGTGGCGAAGCTGGCAGAAGTGATTACCGGGTTGATGGCCTTGGCGGTACATTGAACGGTATGAAACACCTCCTCGACCTGTTCCCCGTCGTCGCGGATCGCGTCACCCCGCCGGTGCTCGTCGCCCTCGGCCCGGTCTGGCCGGTCACGCAGCTTGTGTCCGCGCTGAAGGGCGTAGACACCACCCTGTTCCAGTTCGACGTCCACCAGGCCGAGCGGCTGAAAGAGAAACTGGTTCAGGAGACGCTGACGGCCGAAGTGGTCGTCGGGGCCGACCTGTGGGACCTGCCGGCCAAGTTCAACACGGTCATCTTCCCCGCGTCGATGCAGGCGGACTACGAACTGAAGCTGGACATGGTGGAGCAGGGGTATCACGTCGTCGCCCCCGGCGGTCGGTTCATCACGCTCAGCGAGTACGAGCGCGACACCGCCTTCCACAAGGCGCACAAGAAAGTGTTCGGCAAGTGCAGCGAGTCGCCCGGCAGCGAGTTCGGCACCGCCTTCTGGAGCACCCGCGACCCGGCCGACACGGTGCGGGACCGCCGCCGCCACCGCACGACTTACCACGCGAAGATCGGCGACCGGCCGAGCATGGCGTTCGAGAGCTGGCCGGGCACGTTCAGCTACGGGCGGATGGACGACGGCTCGCGGGCCATGCTCGAAGTGGCCGACGTGCGGCCCGCCGACAAGGTGCTGGACATGGGCTGCGGGGCCGGCGTGGTCGGGTGTTTAGTGAGTCCGCAGTGCGGGCCGACCGGTCGCGTCACGTTCGTGGACAGCAGCGCGCGGGCGATCAAGCTGGCCGAGTTGAACGCCGCCGCGAACGGGGTGACGAACGCCGAGTTCAAGCTCAGCTCCACCATGGCCGACCTGCCGGTCGGCGGGTTCGACGTGGTGCTGGCCAACCCGCCGTACTTCGCCAACAGCGAGGTCGGCCGGCTGTTCATCCAGACCGCCCGCGAGACGCTCCGCCCCGGCGGGCGGTTCTACTTCGTGACCAAGATGCCGGTGCAGACGATCCCGGAGATCGTGGACACGTTCGGCGGCGTGGACACCGTCGAGAACCGCGGGTACACGGTGGTGATGGCCACGGCGTGAGGGCGAACCGTGGGCGAAGAAGACGAAGCGCCGAAACCCCCACGCCGCTGGCCGCGGTGGGTGGTGGCGTGTATCGTCGGATTTGTCATGTTTTGGACGACGAGCCTCTTCGTTGACAACACCTTGATTATTACTGCGGATAGCGAGGTTACCTTCTACCGCCACCTCACCGTAGATCGGCAACCGGCCCACTATCGGGTCGAGTTTTGTGGAATCGAGCTGGCGAGAGCCGACAACCCCGATGGCCGCGATATCGAGCACACCATCACTCTCCTTAACTGGATGGATGTTTGGGGCACACGGCTCGTATCGCTTGTCTGTGGATTGCTAATTGGCTGCGTCGTCAACATCTTCTTGCGGCTCACATTCCAGCCACGTCGAAGCGAGGCGGGGTAGCGCCGCTTACAATCTCAGAATGTCTCTGTTGCGATACCTCATGGTGCGGGCGGCGCGGGTGGCGGTGCTGCCGATGCACGCACGCATCCGCCGCTTCCTGCGGAGCTGCGAACACCCCGAGCGGGTGCAAACCGAACTGCTGCTGAACACCGTCCGCCGGCAAGCCGGCACCGCGTTCGGCACCGATCACGGGTTCGCCGACATCCGCACCGTGGCCGACTACCGCAAGCGGGTGCCCGTCGCCCCGTATGAACGCCTCGCCCCGTACATCGAGCGGGTGAAGGCCGGCGACACGAACGCCCTGCTCGCCGACGACACGGTTCGCCTGTTCGCTCTCACCAGCGGCACCACCGCCGCCCGCAAGTTCATCCCCGTCACCGACCGCTACCTGGCCGACTATAAGCGGGCGTGGGGCATGTGGGGGCTACGGGCCTACCGCGACCACCGCCCGCGGGATTTGGCTCTGCGGCCGATCATCCAGATGGGCGGTGACCCGAACGAGTTCCACACCGCGAGCGGCGTGCCGTGCGGCAACCTGAGCGGGTACACGGCGCTCGTGCAGCGCCGCATCGCCCGCCGGCAGTACGTCGTGCCGGCGGAGTGCGGGAAGATCACCGACCCGCTCGCCCGGTACTACGTCGCCGTGCGTGCGGCCCTCGGCAAGCCGGTGTCGCTGTTCACCGCCGCGAACCCGAGCACCCTGCTCACCATCGCCCGCACCCTCGATTCGCAGCGGGAAAAGCTGCTGAAGGACTTGCACGACGGCACGCTGCACGCCGATCTGAACCTGCCCGCTGACATCCGGCTGTCACTGGCCGGGCGGTGGAAGCCGAACCCGTCCGCCGCACGCCTGCTGAGCGCCACCGCCGACCGGCTCGGCCGGCTTTTCCCCCGCGACGTGTGGCCGGACGACACCACGCTGATCGGCACCTGGACGGGCGGCAGCATGGGGCCGTACCTGCGACAGTTGCCGAAGTTCTACGGCGACGTGCCGGTGAGGGATTTAGGACTGATCGCCAGCGAGGGGCGGTTCACCATCCCGTTCGAGAACGGCACCCCGAGCGGCGTGCTCGACATCTGGAGCCACTACTTCGAGTTCATCCCGGAAGCGGAAATCGACTCGGCACAGCCGGTGGCGTTGGGTGCCCACGAGTTGACCCTCGGCGGCAGTTACTACCTCGTGCCCACCACCGCGGCCGGGCTGTACCGCTATCACATCTCCGATCTCATCCGCGTGACCGGGTTTGTCGGCCGCACCCCGCTCGTCGAGTTCCTGGGCAAAGGGCACCGGTTCAGCAACCTGACCGGCGAGAAGTTGAGCGAGCACCACGTGACGCAAGCGATGGAGCGGACCGCCGAGGCGACCGGCTACCACCCGACCGCCTACGGCGTCGCCCCGGTGTGGGACGACGCCAAGCCGTTCTACGCCGTGTTCGTCGAAGAGCCGGACGCGACGGAGGGCGTGGGCGCGTTCCTGACCGCCTTCGACACGGAACTCCAGAAGCAGAACAGCGAGTACGAGGCGAAGCGGCAGGGCGGGCGGCTCGGCATGCTGAAAGCGGCGGTCATCCCGACCGGCCGGTGGGCCGCGTGGGACGCCGAGCGGCTGGCGAAGTCGGGCGGCTCGCCGGAGCAGTACAAGCGGCCGGCCCTCGTAGGCGAGTTGACGTTCGCGGAAACGATGGGCGTACTGCGGTGGGTCGGATAGTTGCGGCCGCGTTGGCTGTGTGACGAGCCATCAGGCCTCACCTCTCCCCTGCGGAGCGGGGGAGAGGTCGGATCGGGAGCGGAGCGGACGATCCGGG
>JANNDF010000927.1:0-2136 GCA_031387445.1 Planctomycetia bacterium | reverse complement strand
GGTCTTCCATACCGCCCGCGGAGCGGGCAGCGACTTTCCGGCCCACCACCCGCGACACCCACTCGAGAACCGCTCTAACTCGGCTGGCACGCCCACTTGAGCACGGCCATTCGCACGGCGACGCCGTTCGTCACCTGATCCAGGATGGCCGAGTTCGGCCCGTCGGCCACGTCCGGGGTGATCTCCACCCCGCGGTTGATCGGGCCGGGGGCGAGGATGAGCACGTTCGGATCGGCCCGCGTCAGCCGCGCGCCGGTCATGCCGAACACGTGGGCGTACTCGCCGACCGACGGGAAGAAGGCGCTCCGCTGCCGCTCGAACTGCACTCGCAGCAGGTTGATCACGTCACACCGCGGCAGGATGGCGTCCAGGTCGTGGGCGATCTCGACGCCGAACTGAGCCACCTCCGGCGGCACCAGCGTGGGCGGGCCGCAGGCGATCACCTTCGCCCCCAGCTTGGTCAGCCCGTGGATGTTGCTGCGGGCCACCCGGCTGTGCAGGATGTCGCCGACCAGGGCCACCGTCAGCCCCTCGACCCGCCCCTTGTGCTGGCGGATGGTGAGCATGTCGAGCAACCCCTGGGTGGGGTGGGCGTGGGCGCCGTCGCCGGCGTTCACCACGCTCACGCCGGGCAGGTGGCGGGTGAGCAGGTGCGGGGCACCGCTGCTGCTGTGCCGCACCACCACCGCGTCCACGCCCATGGCCACGATGTTCCGGGCGGTGTCGATGAACGACTCGCCCTTCGCCGTGCTGCTACCGCCCGGCGCGAAGTCGAGCGTTTCCGCCCCCACGCGGCGGGCGGCCAGGGTGAAGCTCAGGCGGGTGCGGGTGCTCGGCTCGTAAAAGAGGTTGGCAATGACTTTGCCGGCCAGGTCGGTGCGCTTGGGCGTCTCGCGGCCGACGCCGAGGAACTCGGTGGCCGAGTCGAGCAGGCCGACGATCTGTTCGCGGGACAGGTGTTCCAGGCCGAGCAGGTGCATGGGGCGCTCCGGGCGGTGGGCCGAGGGGAAGTGTACGGGCGACGGGCAGACCCGTCTTCGCCGCGAGTGTGCGAGCGATTGACGACTGCCCCGCAACCAAGTGGCCCTTCTCTTCGATAATTCCACTTGCCACGCGGTGCAAGTTTCTCTATCGACCGCGTGGTATAATTGACCGACCCGCTCTCCTCTCCCGCTGCACCTTACCGCGGAGGGCACTGGACATGTGGACCACCCCGCCTGAGCACCCGCTCCGCCGGCTGTTCGCCGGCATCACCGAACACGCGTTCATCACCAGCCTCGGCGTGGCCGACCCGCCGCTCATCGACTACCTGTCCGACCTGATGTCGCGGTTCATCCACGTGGACGGCGTGTTCCGCCTCCGCGACGGCCACGGCCGGCCGATCCACGAGCTGGCGGTGATGGCGATGGAGGCGGAGAAACTGCCGGCCGAAGGCCGCACCCGTCGCGAGTACCACCGGCACATCGGCGACTTCGCCCTGTACTGGAGCGGCCTGTTCCCCGAACAGGTGAACCGCATCCAGCACCGCCCGTGCAAGGATCACCTCGTCAGCTTCGCCGTGCTGGGCAAGCGGTCGTACCGCATCGCCAGCGAGTGCGAGGCGGAGAAGTTCCCGGACGAGGCGACCGTGCTGCGGCGGTTGGGGGACGAGTTCGAGCTGTGTGCCGTCGGCCTTCACGAGGTGCGGAAGGAGTGGGACGAACTGGGCAAGCACCCGCTGCCCGACGGCCGACTGGTGAAGTGACGGCCTGCCCCTTCCGACCGTGCGTGTAACAGGTCACGCCGGTACGTTTCATCGGGCGGTCGCGTCGGCTACTCTCTGGGTGGGCGGGTTACCCGCCCGTTCATCACCCCAGTTGGAGCCGGCTCATGACGCTGCCACGTCGTCTGCTCGCCCTGTTCGTCGTCGCCCTCCCCCTCACGCCCGCCGTCGGCAAGGACCCCGCCCAGCCGGCGGACCTGTTCGACTTCTGGGTGGGCGACTGGAACGCCAAGTGGAAGAAGCCCGACGGCACCGAAGGCCGCGCGCGGAACGTGATCGCCAAGATTCTGGACGGGAAGGTGCTGGAAGAGCAGTTCGAGGCGGAAGGCACGCCGAAGGCGCCCGGGTTGAAAGGGCGTTCGCTGTCGGTTCAG
>JANNDF010000858.1:0-7034 GCA_031387445.1 Planctomycetia bacterium | reverse complement strand
ACCCCATCGACTACCCAGCACCCGCGGGCGTGGGGGCCGGGGGGGGGCTGTTTATTTGTTCGACAAAATAATGCAGGGGTAAAGCCCTCGGGGCTACCGTTGACCGTTACGGCGCGGGTTTTTTACACCTCCCGGTCGCCTTCGGGAGCACGGCTCGCCATGTCACTCCTTCCCCAGCACCCCATCGACTACCCAGCACCCGCGGGCGTGCGGCCCGGGGCCGCGACAGTGGCTCAACACGTCGGGGTGATCGCAGCCCGCTTCTTCGAGCGCATCCGCGAGGATCGGCAGGCGGTCGAAGGCACGCTCTTCGTAGATGCCGGCCGCGAGCGCGACGGCGGTTTCGGAACGCCACGATGGGGCGAACACGACCGGGCGGAACGGGTTGCCGAAGATGCAGCGGAAGTCGTCAGCAAGAATTGTCATCGCACGTCGGCCGGATGACCCCTCCGAACTCTCGCGAGCCGCCTGCCAAGTCGGCATTGTGAAGAGGCAGCTGTGTTCAGGGGGGAGAAACACTCTGAAATACCACACGAAAGCTTGTCCGGCGTCGTCGATCAGGGTCAGGCGTTCGTCATTCGTCCAAGGAAACCCGTACACTTTATACGCTTCGCACTTCCACCACAGATTTCGCCATTTCCGGCTGAGTTGTGCTCTGCTCAACTCTCCCGCCGCGAAGCGTTCAAGCAGATCGGAATGGTACTTCCGATTCTTGCCCGCGAGCCCAAGAACGACTCGCCGCGTCGGTTCGACCATCAGATGACGCAACTTGCGATCGCTGGCCGACTCTTCAACCGATATCCACATGTTCCATACGTCACTTGTTTCTCGCCACTCCGCTTCGGTCATCATTCACCCCTCCGCTCGCGGCGAACACCCTCTTCCCTCACTCCTCCGCCTTGCCGTTGCGTTTCGGTTTGGCCTTCTCGATGCTGGCGGTGTGGGCGAACGGTTGCAGGTCGGGTTTGCCGTCGTCGGTGACGCCGGCGAGCAGCCGAATCTTCTGCTCGGCCCCGGCGAGTTGCGTCTGGCACATCCGCACCAGGGCGACGCCGCGTTCGTACTTCGCCAGCGAATCTTCCAGCGTGGCGGTGCCGTCCTCCAACTCGCGGAGGATGCGCTCCAGTTCGGCCATCGCCTGCTCGAACCGCGGCGGGGTGTCCGAAGTCGGGGTCATGGTCGCTCCTCCGATGCGGTCACGCTCAGCACGCGGGTGATGATCTCGCCACTCGCCAGCTTCACGGTGAGGATTTCGCCGGGGGCGACATCCTTCACGTCTCGCACCACGGCCCCGTCGCCGCGGCGGGTCAGGCTGTACCCGCGTTTCAACACCCCCAGCGGGCTGAGGGCGTCGAGTTGTTCCATCACCGCGGCGAGCTTGTCCCGCTTGCGGTCCAGATCATTCATAGCCACGCGGTTCAGTCGCATGGCCATCTCGTCCACCCGTTGACTCAGCACGCGGATCAGGTCGAGCGGCTTGCGAAACGCCGGGCGGTCGCTCAACTGGTTCAGCCGCTGGCGGGCGAACGCGACGCGGTTTTCGACGGCTTCCGTCAATCGTCCGGTGCTGTCGGCGAGTTGCGCCAACAACTCGCGGCGGTCGGGCACCAACCCGGTCACTGCGGCGGACGGCGTTTCGGCCCGACGGTCGGCGACCAGGTCCGCGATCGACACATCAGTCTCGTGCCCCACGGCGGAGATCACCGGCACGCTGCACTCGTAGATGGCGTCGGCCACCGCTTCCTCGTTGAACGCCCAGAGGTCTTCGGCACTCCCCCCGCCGCGGCCGATGATGACGGCATCGAGTGGCAGTGATTTCAGCGTGTTCAACCGCGACAGGATGCGGAGGTTCGCGGCCACGTCGTCGGCGGCGCCCGGCCCTTGCACGCGACTGGGTCGAACCACCACCTGCGTGAGCGGCCACCGCTGGGCGAGCAGCTCGAGCATGTCGCGGATGGCGGCCCCGGTGGCACTGGCGATCAAGGCAATGCGCTTGGGGAACCGCGGGAGTGGTCGCTTGCGTTTCGGGTCGAAGTAGCCCTTCGCCAGCAGCTTCTGCTTCAACTGCTGAAGGGCCAACTCCGCCGCCCCGATGCCCTTCGGCTCCAACTCCTCCACCATCAACTGGTAGTCGCCACGCGGCGGGTAGACTGTCACCCCGCCGCGGGCGATCACGTCCAGGCCGTCGCGCGGGTCGAACCGCAGTCGCAGGTTGAACCCGCGGGGCATCATGCAGCGGATTTGGGCCTGCGAGTCTTTCAGAGTGAAGTACATGTGCCCGGACGACGCCCGGACGAAGTTGGACACCTCGCCGCTCACCCACACCGACACGAAATGCTCTTCCAGCCGCGCCTTCACCGCGGTGGTGACGGCCGACACGGAGAGCGGTTTCACCCCGGCGGGCACGGGCATGACGACGAACCGGAGGACGTGCCGGTTAAGGTAGCGAACTGATCACGTGTACACAACCGAGAACAGTAGCCGCGAGCCGGAGGCGAGCGCGTTCGACCTCGACGCGCTCGCTACGCCAGGTCACTTCGCCTTCCGCGTGCGATCCAATTCCTTCACCCAGTACGCCTTCGTGTACTCCCGCATGTTGCCGGTGAACTTGGCGTCCGGCAGGTCCGCGAACGCCTGCTGCATGCGGTCGAGTACGCCCTTCGCCCGGTCGGCCCGCAGGCCGGCGGAGTGGGCGCTGTACACGATGTTCAGCAGGATCAGTTCGGCCACTTCGCCGCGATACTTGTCGGCCAGCGCCGTGCCGGTGTCGATGGCGGCGTCGTACTCCTTCAGGTACAGCATGGTGTGAACCAGCCTGATGTCGGCCTGCGAACGGACGAAGTCGTTCTTCGACTTGCCGAGCGACTCGAACAGCTTTTTCGCCTCGGTCAACTTGGTGCCGGCGTCGGCCGGGGGGGCGGCGGCGCCGCCGTCCGGCCGGGCCAGCTCGCTCAGTGTGATGCCGAGGAACATGGTGCCGCGGTCGGCGAAGTCGCCGGCCGGATACTCCGTCACCAGCCGGCGGAACCGCGTTTCGGCGTCCGAGCAGTTGTACAGCCAGGGCAGCGTATCCTTGCTCAGTTGCAGTTTGCCCAGTTCGTACAGCGCCTCTTGGTGGCAAATCCGCTCGTCAGAGGAGGAGTACGTCTTGTTCGCCAGTTGGGTGAGCAGGGTGGCGGCGTACTGCACCTCCGATTTCGCGGTCGTGTCGGTCGGTTTGGTGGCGAGCGTCTTCCGCCCGCCCGCCGCGTACAGGAGTGCCAGCCGTAGCGCCGCCCGCGTGCCCACCGGCCCGGTCGTGTTCGCCACCTCGCCGAGCAGTTTCACCCCCTCGTCCAGTTTGTTCTCGGCGATGAGCGCTTCGGCCCGCTGGAGCTGGGTGCCCGCCTGTACGTCGGTCGGGATGCCGGGGGCGGTCGGCAGTTGGCCGAGCAGCTTGGTGGCGGTGGCCGGGTCGCCGGCCGACTGGTACGCTGCGGCCGCCTTCTGGATGAACCCCGTCTTCTCCGCCTCCGGGCGGCTGTCGGCCAGCTTCACATACTCGCCCGCGGCCGCTTTCAGCTTGTCAGCGGCGTCGGCCACGCCGGGGGCGATGCCCCACGCGGCCATCACGTCGGCCCACAGTTCGCGGTCACGCCCGGCGTCGGCGACGGCCGCATACACCTCGGCAACGCGAGCGGCGGCGGCGTATTTGTTGACCAACTTGCAAGCGTTGATCAGGCCCTCACATGCCGCACGGACTTCGGCCAGCGTCACATGCGGGTTGTGCCACTCCGCCGCCTTCGCGTCTTTCAGTGCCGCTTCCAGGTGTGCCACGCCGACCGTCGGGTCGAGGGCGCGGGCGGCCATCTCTGCCAGTCGCACGTGCGCGGCGGTGCCGGCGGGGGTGTTGCTCTCGGCCGCTTGGGCCAGGCACACTTTCGCGGCGGTCGGGTTGTTCAGGGACATCAGCCCGCGGCCGGTCTCGTACCGCACGGTGGCCTGCGTGGCGGCCGGCAGGTTGGGCAGGGCGTCGGCCGACTGGAACAGCTTCACCGCCTCGTTCACGTCGCCGTCGGCCAGGGCCAGCCGCGCCAGCCGCAGTTTCGCCTCCGCCTGCACGCCGGTCGGCACGCCGTCGCCGATCTCCTTCAGCCAACTGCGGGCCTTGTCCGGCTCGCCGGTGCTGGCGCACAGGTCGGCCAGGCTCAGCTTCAGCCGTGCCGCCTGCTCCGGCGTGCCGCGGGGCGGGCCGCTCAGGTAGCCGGCCAGTTCCGCCTTCGCGCGTTTGGAATTCGGCGGGGTCATCCGCAGGAAGGTGTCGGCCAACAGCCGCGAGCGCTCGCCCGGCTCCTCACCCGGCGGCACCAGTTCCAGTTGCGGGATGAGCACCGCCGGCTCGCCGACCCCGGCGCCGGCCGCCGCCTTCGCCGCCCGGAACGCCAGCCGGGCGCGGTCCTGCTTGTCGGCCAACTTGGTGCCGTCGCACTCGCCGAACAGGGCGTTCGCCCGCTTCCAGTTCTCGGCGGCTTGCTCCGGCGGCCCCTGTTCGGCGAGCAGCAGGTACCCCGACCCCTGCACATACGCCACTTCGGAGTCGCCACCGGTGCGGGTGCCGGCGTCGCCCAACTTGGTGAGCAGCGATTGCA
The DNA here is from genome assembly GCA_031387445.1 of Planctomycetia bacterium. Lineage (GTDB taxonomy): Bacteria > Planctomycetota > Planctomycetia > Gemmatales > Gemmataceae > JALHQU01. Next base: position 2,406 of record JANNDF010000858.1, on the reverse strand, counting down.
CGTCGGCGATATCGATCGGCCGGCGGGCGAGGGACTGGCTGAGGGTGAAGCGGTCCTGTTCGACGCTCCGCGTGTCGGCGAGGCCGGTCTGCGGGAAGTACCGCCAGGCGAACACCGCCGCCGTCACGCCGAGGGCGAACACCGGCAGTTGCCAGTACATGCGGCGGGCGGGGCGGGGGGCCGTGTCCGTGGCCATGGGCGTTGTCCTGGGGCGGAGGCGCAGCAATCCGAGGGGAAATGTCTCAAACCGACCGGGCGGCGGTCAAGGGCAAGTGGCGGCGGTCACTTCTTCTCCGCCTTCGGCTTCTCGATGCTGAACTGGTCGAACGTGACGGTGTGGGTGGTGTCCGAACAATGTTGTGCGTAACGGGCAACGGAAACGGTTTCATCCGGGATGGCGCCGAGGAACACGTTGAGTTGCACCCACTCCTTGCCGTCCGCGCTCGCCTCGCAGTTCAGGGCTTTGCCCGTCCGCACCACACGCAGCCAGGTTGTTTCGCCGGTGAGCGACTTGTGCGACACCCCGGCGAACCCTTGCGTCCATGTGCCGGGGCTTTCGAGTGGGAAGATGTTTCCATCACTGTTCGGGATGCTGCTCCGTAAGACGCCGAAGCGATACGGTTCGCCCTTGACGGGGGCCACCAGCACGCCACCACCGGAGTAGCCGCCCTTAAAGCCACCAATCCCCTGGGACTTCGCGTCCACCGGGCTGACCACTCGCACGACCAGGGTGAAATCAGCGGTCTGGGGGAACGTCACCTTCGGCGTGTGGTCGAACTTCTGGTTCCCAGTCTTGGGGTCTTTGGTGTACCCGAACCGCCGGTCCTCGTTCGCCGGCATAGTGATCTTCAGTGTGTCGCCGTCCAAGTCGAACTTGCTGTCGGCTTTCGGGTCGGTGATCGTGCCGAATTTCTTCTCGATCTTCGCCTTCAGTTCGTCCTTCGGCACCGGGGCAGCGACGGCCAACTAAGGGGGCGAGCAGGAGGAGCAACAACGCTTCACGGGGCATCAAATCACCTCGGAAGGCGAACGGCGCGACGTGAGTCCGCCGGTGCATCACACCACGCCGAGCACCGGCGGACTCACGCCGCGCAGGGTCGCCATGATTGCATCAATACTGCGGAATCTCGACCCGCGTGCCGCCGGCCATCGCGCTCTCGTGGGCGCAGATGCCCACCTGCGTCCAGTTGGCGCTCACGGCCGCGTCCGGGAACGCCGGCTGCTCGCCCAGGACGGCCATCAGGAAGTTGTGCGCCAGGTGCGGGTGACTGCCGCCGTGCCCACCGCCCTGCACGAAGCTCAGGTGCGTGGCGTCGTGGATGGCCCCCGTGAACTTGCGGATCGGCTCGGGCAGCCGGCCGGCGAAGTCGGGCACCTTCACCCGCCGCGGGATCTGGTGCTCGGGCAGGCCCCGCATGTGCAGCACCGGGTCTTCCCCCTCCACCTGCTGCCACTCGAAGCTGACGTTGCTGGCGGTCACGTCGAAGCTTTCCCGATACTGGCGGGCGACGTCGAACAGAGTGCGGGTGACTTCCGCGCACACGTCGGTGCCGGCGATCTTGAACGTGGCCGTTTCGAGCGCGAACGGGCTGCCGTACTTCGGGATGAATTCTTCGCGGATCCGGCCGGACCCGTGGCACACCACGCTCTCGGCGAGGGCCGGCTTGTTCGCCGCCGCGTCGCTCAGGATGGCGAGACACGGACTCACGCAGTGGGTGGCGTACCACATCGGCGGCAGGCCCGGCCAGTAACCTGGCCACCCGTCCATGTCTTGTTGGTGGCTGCCGCGGAGGAACTGGATCTTGCCCAGCACCCCGCGGTCGTAGAGGTCTTTGGCGAACAGGTACTCGCGGGCGTACACCACCGTCTCCATCATCATGTACACTTTGCCCACCTTCCGCTGAAGCTCGACGATCTCCTTGATCTGCTCCTTGGTGGTGGCCATCGGCACGGTGCAGGCGACGTGCTTGCCGGCCTTCAGCGCCGCAATCGTCTGCGGGCCGTGGTCGGGGATGGGGCTGTTGATGTGGACGGCGTCCACGTTCGGGTCCTTCAGCAGCTCTTCGTAGCTGGTGTACCGCTTCTGGATGCCGAACTTGTCCCCGCACGCGTCGAGCTTGTCCTGGCTCCGCTGGCAGACGGCGTACATCTCGGCGTTCGGGTGCGCCTGGTAGATGGGGATGAACTCGGCCCCGAACCCGAGGCCGACGATGGCGACACGGACCTTCTTCTCGGACATGGAGAGTCACTCCCGTAAGAGGTGGAGGGGAGCGTATGGGGGCGATGTGGTTTCGGCGAGCGGCCCGGATTATCGGGGGGGTTTTTGCACCACCAACCAGCACGCGCAAGCGGGCCGCGCGCCCGACCTGGCCCATAACGCCCGCGTCGCGTGCGGGGGCGGGGCCG
>JANNDF010000783.1:0-1904 GCA_031387445.1 Planctomycetia bacterium | reverse complement strand
CGTGACTACTTCACCCCGCTCTTCACCCGCGCCGGCAGGAACTCGTCGCCGGGGTTCCACGTCGGCAGCTTCGGGGCGTTCGCCACCTCGACCGCCAGGTCGAGCGCGAACTGGCCGATCACCTCGAACCCGGCGAAGTCCCAGTCGGCTTTGAACTCGTCCGCCGGTGTGTGGTACTCCTTGTCGTTGAACTCCTTCGCCGCCTTCGCCACGAAGTCGTCCGCCTTACCCTTCATCTTCGACCCGTTGCCCACCGAGAACGCCGGCACCCCGGCGCGGGCGAACGAGAAGTGGTCCGAGCGGTAGTAGACGCCCAGGTGCGCCCGCTGGTCGGGCTGGATCTCGATCTTGTTCGTCTTCGCTACGGACTGGACCGCTTCCCAAACGGTCGTGCGCTCCGCCCCGTTCGTCACCAGCGCCTCGGGCACACCCAGCGGCAGGATCATGTCGAAGTTCAGGTTCAGCGCCGTCTTGCCGAGCGGGATCAGCGGATTCTCGGCGTAGTGCTTGGAGCCGAGCAACCCCTTCTCCTCGGCCGTCACCGCCAGGAACACCGCCGACCGCTTCGGCTTGGTCGGCAACTTGCCCCAGGCGCGGGCGAGTTCGAGCAGCAGCCCGCACCCGGTGGCGTTGTCCGCGGCACCGTTGTAGATGTCGTCGCCCAGGCTGCCGCCCGTCTTCTTGCCCAGGTGGTCCCAGTGGGCGGTGAACACGACCGCTTCGGCCTTCAGCGCCGGGTCGCTCCCCTCCACGATGCCGACGACGTTCTTGCTGACCACCTTCTTCACCTCGGTGTCGATCTTCCCCGTCAGCTTGCACCCGAGCGGGTACGGCTTGAACCCTTTCGTGTTCGCCTCCTTCAGCGCCGCCTCCACGGTCTTGCCGGCGTGGCCGAGCAGTTGGTCCCCGACCTTGTTCGACACCCACCCGGCGAAGGCGAGCGCCGGCTCCTTCGGGTCGCGTTTCATCTGCAACCCGTCGAGCACCTTCACCACCGAGTACGGGTAGCCGGCCGTCTCCGCCGTGTGGATGATGAGCACCGCCTTGGCCCCGCGGCGGGCCGCCTCCTCGTACTTGTACGACCACCGCCCGTAGTAGGTGAGCGCCTTGCCGCCGAAGAACTTGGCGTCGTCCGACGGCGGCTCGTTGGTGAACAGCACCACCACCTTGCCCTTCACGTCGAAGTCCTTGTAGTCGTCCCAGCCGAACTCCGGGGCGGTGATGCCGTGACCGACGAACACCGCCTCGGCGTCGAACTCCTCCTTCTCCGCCTGCGTCTTGTTCGTGCCGGCGAACCCCTCCTCAATCGCAATGTCGGTGGTGGTATCGCCCTTCACCGCCTTCAGTGTGGAGGTCCGCCGTGTCTCGACGCTCACCAGCGGTACCGGTTGGAAGTAGCTCCCCTTCTCGCCGAGCGGTTTCAGGCCGGCCTTCTTGAACTCGTCGGCCAGGTATCGCGTGGTCAGTTCCTCCCCGCGGGTGTCGCCCGGCCCGCGGCCTTCGAGCTGGTCACTGGCGAGGTACTTGACAGCCTCCTTGACCCGTTCCCCGGAGACGACCGGGTCAGCGGCGTGAACGGAAGCGGCGCAAAACAGCACGCCGAGCGAGAGTCGTCGGAGCATGGAATCTCTCAAAGGGGATGGGGCGGAGAGGTGGGATATGCTACAGGCCACGAGGGTTGAAGCTCACGCTCTCAGTGAGAGAAACGTTGTCGGAACCCCTCTCCCCGCCGGGGAACTGCGTTCCCCCGGCGACCCTCTCCCTCAGGGGGAGAGGGTCTCTGGCGCTACCGCATCCGGGTGATCGGCGACCTTGGCGGGACGAGCCACACACCCTCTCCCCCTGAGGGAGAGGGTCGCCGGGGGAACGCAGTTCCCCGGCGGGGAGAGGGGTTCCGACAACGT
>JANNDF010000760.1:0-2143 GCA_031387445.1 Planctomycetia bacterium | reverse complement strand
GGTGAACAGAGTGAACCCGGCGGGTGAGGGGGCGATTGGTATCGCACCGAACAGACGCTTCGACCGGCCGGCGGATGCCCATCACTCTACACTGTCGGCGTGCAAACCGTCACCTTCAACTGGCCGACCGGCCCGCGGCGTTACCGGCTGCACGGCCGGAACCTGGGGTCCGACCCCGTGCGCCCGCTCGTCGTCATGCTGCACGGCACCGGCGGGTCGGCCGAGTTCGCCGCCGAGGAAACCCGCTGGGCCGACCTCGCTGACGAACTCGCCTTCCTCATCGCCTTCCCCGATGCGCTGCCGGTCGATCCCGCACAGCCGCCGTCGTTCCTGACGAACCCGAAGCGGTGGAACGACGGCTCCACCCGCCCCGGCGACCTGTTTCACAGCGATGTCGATGACGTGACGTACCTTCAGGCGGTCATCGACGACGCCACCGAGCACGGCCCGGCCGACCCCAAGCGGGTGTACCTGACCGGCTTCTCGAACGGGGCGAGCATGGCCTTCCGGTTCGCCGCCGAGCGACCGGACGAGGTCGCGGCCGTCGCACCCGTCGCGGGTTACTGTCACGTCTCACCACCATTGCTAGCGCCACCCGTGCCGACGCTTTACGTCATCGGCGACGAGGACCGATTGCTCCCACTGGACGGCGGGCCGGTGAGATTGCCGTGGGGCAACCGGGTGGTCGAGCGGCCGGCCATCGACGACACGCTGGCGCGGTGGGCGGCGGCGCTCGGGTGCGAGCCGGTGCCGCAGTTGGTGGGTGAAACCGACGGGGTGCGGGAGGAGCGGTTCCTCGGCCCGGTCGAGTTCACGAAGCTAGTGATCGGCGGGCTGGGCCACCACTGGCCGGGCGGGCAGGCAATGTTCAACCCGCGGATCGCCGGCCCGCCGTCGGACGTGGTGAACGGCTGCCGGCGGGTGTGGGAGTGGTTCGAGCGGCACCGATCCGGGTGAACCTCGGCAGTCATGCCGGGGGTCGGACACCTGGAACCGCCGGCGTCAGCCGGCCGGGTGAGCCACCCAGCCCGTTCACGCGGGCGGTTCCTGAAATCAACCCCCGGCATGACTGCCGGGGTTCACCAAAACATTCCCGTTGGCCTTCCCTCAGTTCGCATCTAGACTGTGGGCACGCGCGACCCTCCACGTCTTGCTCGCCCGGTGCGCATGAGTCTTCCGCTCCAAACCGCCGCCCTCCTCCAGTCCGCCCGCGACCTGGTGAAGGCGCTCCCCGCCGACGGTGTGCTGCTGCTCACCGAGACCGCCCTCGACTGGGCGGAGGTGGAGCGCCACCTGATCGGGTGCAAGCTGTTCGCCGCGTCCGACAAGCCGGCCCTGCTCAAGCCGCTCCGCGACAGCGAGAACTGGACGGTGTTCGACCTGGACCCCGAACCGCTGCCCGTGCAGGAGCGGCTGAGCACCGCCCTGCTGAACGCGGTGAGCACCGAAGCCGTACAACCCGGCGCGCACATCGTGGTGCTGTACAACGGCATCGCCACCATCGAGGACGCCCCCGAGCCGATCGACAGCCTGAGCGTCATCCACCTGGGCGAACACCTGGAGCCGATGACCAACCAGGACTTGCGGAAGCTGGGCAAGCACGTGCCGCTCGACGTGCTGCGGGCGGTGGTCGATCTGGCGAAGGAGATCGGGCGGGAGGGCCGCGAGGGCCAACCGATCGGCACCATTCTGGTGGTCGGCGACGTGAGGAAGGTGCAGGGGGTGTCGCGGTTCCTGAACTTCAACCCGTTCCGCGGGTACACCCGCGCCGAGCGGGACATCCGCGACCGCAAGGTGCGGGAGCAGATCAAGGAGATCGCCAAGCTGGACGGTGCGATCCTCATCGGGCGGGACGGCATCGCCGAGGCCGCCTGCGTGTACCTGGACGTGCCCACCGACGGCATCGCGCTGAGCAAGGGGCTGGGCAGCCGGCACCTGTCGGCGGCGGCCGTCACCCAGCACACGAAGGCGCTGTCATTCAGCGTCAGCCAGTCGTCCGGCACGGTGCGGGTGTTCCAGGGCGGCGAACTGAAACTGCACATCGAACCGCTCGCCCGCCCGCACGTCTGGCAGCCGCTGCGACTGGAAAGCACCGAGGCCGACGACAACGGCGGCGGCTGAGATGGCACTGGGACCGGGAACG
>JANNDF010000737.1:0-13994 GCA_031387445.1 Planctomycetia bacterium | reverse complement strand
GCCGGCGTCAGCCGGCCGGGTGCCGAACTTACCCCAAACGAGAGGAACACCCCCGGCCCCGTCGCGTGCCAGGCGGAAGGTGCCCCCGCTTGGTCCGTTCACCGCAGTTCGAGCATTCGCACCTGTGAAAGGACCAGTTCCTCCTCGCCGACGAAGTACACCTTCGACCCGAACGCGCAGACCGGGCCGAGGTCTTCGGTCGTCCAGTCGACCGCCTCGCCGAGCGCGAACTCGTCACCGCTCTCGGCCGATAACGGGTACACGAGCGGGACGTCAACGCTCAGCGTCCGGCCATCGGTCAGCCGCAGTTCCGCCGGACGGTACACCATCTCCACCACGCCGGTGGCGTTCGACAGCACGACCGCCCGCACCTGCTCGAACGGCACCCAGCAGTACCGCGGCCCTGCAAACACCTCGAACACACTGGCGAACCGCTCGTCGCCGTCTCGCAGGCCGGTGAACTCGCGGCCGTCGATGAACCCTCGCACCTCGGGTGTCACCTCGTCGGCTCGGTCGATCCACTTCACCCCGCGATCCGGGTTGCCTGTTTCCACCGCCCGCGCCGCGTTCCACCGCCGCCTGGCGTGACTCGGCGGGTCGAACAGGAATTCCGGGCGACGGCGGAGGTCGTTCCGTTTCGAAATCGCGCTGACCAGATCGCCGAACCGCCGGCGGGTCGCGGGCCAACTCGGACTGTCCGCGATGATTCTGGTGAGTTGATCGCTGGCGTCGTTCAAGCGATCAGCAAGTACCAACAACTCGAACAAGAACAGTCGAGCGGCCGGAGACGGGTCCCGTTCGACTTGCTTGGTCTGCTCGCTGATGGCGTCCGTCAGCCGGCCGTCGGTCAGTGCTTCCTTCGCCGCGTTCATCGCTGCCCCCCACGCCGGTCGGCGGGTCGGTACTCATCGGTCCATCAGGTCGATCACCACGCGGGATAGGCCACATTTCAGCACGTGGGCACCGAACCCGAACACCACGGCCGCCCGTTACTGCTGGACGCGCACGACTGCATCAACCACTCGGCGAAAATCCGCTCTGGCCAGAATGCCCGGCAACCCGGCCAGGAAGTCGGTCGCCGACGGACTCTTACGCGGCGTTAGGGCGCAGTGGGAACGCGACAACTTGTTCGACCGCAGTTGGAGCGGGACGGTTCGCACGCGCGTCAGGTCGACTGGCTCCGGGGGCATGTGGTTCATCCGGGGCGCTAACGAGTGTTCAGCTCTGACCATATTCCGGAGCCTACCGGCTTCAAGAACCGCCCGAATTCTCAGAACAGGGTGTCACCTCAGTGGTGTCGAATGAGTTACTCCGGGTGAGACGGTGTAAGCGGCAAAACACGAATTGGCTGCAATCTTCATCGGGGCGGAACCGTATGCTAGAGTGGCGAAAACTCCGACAGCCGGATTTTGGATACGTACTCCCACCCATGACCGCCGTGACCCGCGTTCCGTACAATCGACCGATACGTGTGGCAGTGGCCTTCGGCACCCGGCCGGAGGTCATCAAACTGGCCCCGGTCATCGCCGCCCTGGCAGACGCTTCCGCCTTCCGCCCGCTCGTCGTCTCGTCCGGCCAGCACACCGACCTGCTCGCCCCGTTCGTCGCCCACTTCGGCGTTCAAATCGACCACGAGTTGTGTGTGATGGAGCCTGGCCAGCCGCTGAACCGGCTGTTCGCCCGTGTGCTGACGGAGTTCGACGCGGTGCTGGCGAAAGAGGCACCGGACGTGGTGATGGTGCAGGGCGACACGACCACCGCCACCGCCGCGGCACTGGCAGCCTTCCACCGGCGGATCCCGATCGCCCACGTCGAAGCCGGCTTGCGAACCGACGACCCCGAGTCGCCCTTCCCCGAAGAGATGAACCGCCGTCTGGTGTCCCGGCTCGCCCGCTGGCACTTCGCCGCGACCCCCCGTCACGCCGACAACTTGTTGGCCGAAGGCGCACCGCTCGAATCGGTCATCGTCACCGGCAACCCGGTGGTCGATGCCCTGCACGGGATGCTCGCCCGCCGGGAACGGTCCCCGAAACTGTCCGCACTGCTGACCGCGACCGCCGGGCTGAAGCGGGTGACAGTGACGACGCACCGGCGGGAGAGCTTCGGCGAAAAGATGGCGTCCAATTTGCGCGCTCTGCGGACGTTCGTGCAACGCCACCCGGATACGGCCGTCATCTTCCCCATGCACCCGAACCCGGCGGTGCGGGCGGCGGCGGGGATGCTCGGCGGTCTGGACCGCGTCTGGCTGATCGACCCGCTCGACTACCCGGATTTCATCGGCCTGCTGTCCGAGTCGTGGGTGATCGCGTCGGACTCCGGCGGGGTCCAGGAGGAAGCGCCGAGTTTGGGCGTGCCGCTGCTCATCTTGCGTGAGAACACCGAGCGGCCCGAGGTGCTCGACACCGGGCTGGCGAAACTGTGCCCGACGGGTGACGACCTCGCACTCATGCTGAATGAGTTGCACCGGACCGACGCCACCGCCAGGCCGACCGACAACCCGTTCGGCGACGGGCACGCGGCCGAGCGGATTGTGAACGCACTGGCCGTCGCATTCGGCGCGGTCCCGTCGGAGGTGACGGCATGACCACCCCGACCCGCCACCTGCTGACGATCAACCTGGAAGACTACTTCCAGGTGGGGGCGTTCAACACGTTCATCCAGAAGAACCGCTGGCAGCGGTTCGAGTCGCGGGTGGAAGAGACAACCGCCCGCACGCTGGACCTGCTGGCCCAGCACGACGCCAAAGCCACGTTCTTCATTCTCGGGTGGATCGCCGAGCAGTTCCCCCAGATGGTGCGGCGGGTGGCCGACGCCGGACACGAGGTGGCCGTCCGCGGGTTCTACCACCGCGGCGTCCGCGACATGACACCGGACGAGTTCAAGGCCGACGCCCTGCGGGCGCGGATCGCCGTCGAGGACGCGGCCGGGCGGAAGGTGAACGGGTACCGCGTGGCCGACGGCTGGCTGCGACCGGACGACCTGTGGGCGCTCGACGCGTTAGCCGAACTCGGCTTCGGGTACGACTCCAGTATCGCGCCGATGCGGGGGGAGTTCGGCGACGACCCTCGACGGTTCACCCCGCACGAACACCGCAACGGCACGCACTCGCTGCTCGAGTTGCCCGTGTCCACCGGTAACATCCTCGGCGTGCGGGTGCCGGTGGCCGGCGGCAACTACCTGCGGCAACTGCCGAGGTGGCTCACCCGCCGGGCCGCCGACCGGTGGGTGAAGACGCACCCGCACCCGCTCGTCGCCTACTTCCACACGTGGGAACTCGACCCCGAGCAGCCGCAGTTGAGCGGCATCGGCCTCCTCCGCCGCCTGCGGCACTACCGGAATCTGGCTGGCATGCCTGCCCGCATTGGCGAGCTGCTCACCCGGCATCGGTTCGGCACGATCGCGGACTACCTGCACCTGACGGCCGAACCGCCGGCGACGCGAACCGATATGGTCGCCATGGTGCCGACCGAGGTGCAGACTCTGCCGCTCCCCCGCCCGCTCGCCGACTCGCCGGCGGTTCCGGTCAGGCCGGTGTCGGTGGTGGTGCCGTGCTTCAACGAAGAACTGCTGGTGCCGCACCTGAAGAACACCCTCGACGAGGTGCACAGCCGGCTGGCGCATCTGTACGACGTGGAGTTCGTGATCGTTGACGACGGCAGCACCGACAACACCTGGGCGAAGCTGACCGCCACGTTCGCCGACCGGCCGCACGTGCGGCTCACCCGGCACGCGGTGAATCAGGGGGTGGCAGCCGCCATCACCACCGGCATCCGGGCAGCCCACGCCGAAATCGTCTGCTCGATGGACAGCGATTGCAGCTACGACCCGCTCAAACTGGCCGAGATGATCCCGCTCCTTCAACCGGGCGTCGATCTGGTCACCGCCTCGCCGTACCACCCCGGCGGTGGGGTGAAGAACGTGCCCGGCTGGCGGTTGAGCCTGTCGAAAGGCTGCGCCTGGCTGTACCGGCGGATTCTCAGCACGAAACTGCACACGTACACGAGTTGCTTCCGCGTCTACCGCCGCAGCACCGTGGCTGCCATCCCCATTAAAAACGCTCGCTTCCTCGGCGTGGCCGAACTGATCGGCCGGCTCGATCTGGAAGGCAAGAAGGTCGTCGAATACCCGGCCGTGCTCGAAACCCGCCTGCTCGGCCGGTCCAAACTGAAAACCGTGCGCACCGTCTTCGGCCACCTGAAACTGATGCTCGGGTTGATCCTCGACCGCTGGCGGCAGGACTCGTCCGCCGATCGCGATCAGGTCATCCGCGGGCAACTCGGCCACCTGAAGCGGACGCTCGCCACCGACCCCACCCCCGATCCCCCGACGCCGGTACCCCTCACCCCGGCTTGACTCCTTGCGCCACCACACGATGATCATCCCGATTAGCACCGTGCCACCGATCAGCCTGCCGTCCGACCAGGACGCCACCGGCCGCACCCTCGGGGACGAGGAGATCGCCCTGCTCGCGGAGGCGATCCGCAGCGGTACGCTCACCGCTACGAAGGGCCAGTTCACCAGGCGGCTGGAAACCGAGTTCGCGGCGAGCGTGGGGGCGAAGTACGCCTACGCCTGCTCGTCCGGTTCGGCCGCGGTTCACTGTGCCGTCGCCGCGGTCGATCCCGAACCGGGCGACGAGATCGTCACCACCAGCATCACCGACATGGGAGCGCTGACGCCCATCCTGTTCCACGGGGCGATCCCGGTGTTCGCCGACGTGGACCCGCGCACCGGAAACGTCACGCCGGAGACCATCGCCGCTCGCATCACCGCCCGCACGAAGGCGATCATCGTCACGCACCTGTTCGGCAACCCGTGCGACATGACGGGCGTCCTGGCCGTGGCCGACAAGCACGGCATTCCGGTGATCGAAGACGCTGCCCAGGCGTTCGGCGCCACCCACGCCGGCAAGCCGGTCGGCACTCTGGGTGCCATCGGCTGCTTCAGCCTGCAACAGGGGAAGCACGTTACCACCGGCGAGGGCGGGCTGGTGGTGTCGAACGATACGGCCCTCTCCCGACGGATGTACCTGTTCATCAACAAGGCGTGGGGCTACGGCGACCCGCAGCCGGATCACTACTTCATCTCGCTGAACTACAGGCTGAGCGAACTGCAATCGGCGTGTGCGGTCGGCCAACTGCCGAAGTTGCCCGACGTGGTGGCGGCCCGCGTCACCGCCGCGGCGCGGATGGATCAGTTGCTCGAAGGCACCCCCGGCGTGAGCGTGCCGCTCCGCACGCCGAACAGTACGCACACCTTCTGGAAGTACAGCGTGATGGTCGACCCGTCGGTCATCCCCGGCGGACCGCCCGCACTGGCGAAAGAACTGAAGCTGGCCAACATCCTCTCCGCCCCGCGGTACATCCAAAAGCCCGCGTTCCGCTGCGAAGTCTTCCGCGATCAGCGGACGTTCGGCAAGAGCCGCTGGCCGTTCACCCTGGCGACACCCAACGCGGTGGACTACTCGGCCGACCGCTTCCCCGGCACGTTCGAGTACCTCGACCGCGTACTCGTGCTGCCGTGGAACGAGAAGTACACTGCCGACCACCTGAATTACCTGGCGTCGAGCATCTACCAGGCGGCCACCAGGCTGGCGAAAGGGGGTGCGGTATGACCCCCGTCACGTTCGCCCTCGTCGGCACCGGCGGCATCGCGCACAGCTACGCCGCCGCCTTCCAGAACAACCCGCACGCGCAGCTCGTGGCCGTCGCCGACGTGCGAGACGATGCCGCCACCACCTTCGGCGCGAAGTACGGCGTGCCGGCGTTCGACACGCACTCGGCCTTGCCCGACGCCGAGGCGGTCATCGTCTGTACCCCGCCAGACACGCACACCCGCATCACCACCGACCTGCTCCGCGAAGGCCGGCATGTGCTGTGCGAGAAGCCGTTCACCATCTCGTCGGCCGACGCCCGCAAGATGCAATATGAGGCGGTGAAAGTCGGCCGGCTGCTCACGATGGGGTCGAAGTTCCGCTACGTCGCCGACGTGGTCAAGGCGAAGCAACTGGTGGCCGCCGGGGACATCGGTGAGGTGATCCTGTTCGAGAACGCGTTCACCAGCCGCGTGGACATGACGGGCCGCTGGAACTGCCGGCCGGAGGTGAGCGGCGGCGGGGTGCTGATCGACAACGGCACGCACTCGGTGGACGTGATCCGCTACTTCCTCGGCCCGCTCGCCCAGGTTCACGCAGTCGAGGGGCTGCGGGTGCAGGCAATCCCGGTGGAAGACACCGCCCGCCTGTTCGTGCGGAGCGCGACGGGCGTGATGGGGACCATCGACCTGAGCTGGAGCATCAACAAGGAACTCGACTGGTACGTGAACATCTACGGCAGCCGCGGGACCATCCAGGTGGGGTGGAAGCAGTCGCGGTTCAAGCCGCTCGGCGGCGACTGGACCGTCTTCGGCACCGGGTACGACAAGGTGCAGGCGTTCACCGCCCAGGTGACGAACGTGGCGAAGGCGGTGCGGGGCGAGGAGCCACTGCTCATCACGTCGGACGACGCCATCGCCAGCGTGGAAGTGATCGAAGCGGCCTACCGCTCGATGAGCGCCGCCCCGTGGACGGGGGTGGACGCCAGCCACCCGCTCACCCAAACCCCGCCGTCGGTGCGGATGACTGACGTCATCCGCGAGGTGGCCCGTGGCTGACGCCCGCGTCCACCCGACCGCCATCGTCGAACGCGGGGTGTCCCTCGGCCGCGGGACGAGCGTGTGGGATAACGTCCACATCCGGCACGACGCCAGCATCGGCGACGAGTGCATCGTCGGCGAGAAGACGTACATCGCCTACGGCGTGCGGATCGGCCACCGCTGTAAGCTGAACAGCTTCGTGTACGTGTGCGCTGGGGTGACCCTCGAAGACGGCGTGATGATCGCCGCCGGCACGGTGTTCACCAACGACAAGTTTCCGCGAGCGACCACGCCGGACCTGACACAACTTCGGCCGAGTGAACCGGACGACCACACCCAGAACACCACCGTCAAGGCCGGTGCCACCATCGGGGCGAATTGTACCGTCGGCGGCGGGATCTCCATCGGCCGGTGGGCGATGGTTGGCATGGGCAGCGTCGTCACGAAGAGCGTGCCCGACTTCGCGCTCGCCTTGGGCAGTCCGGCCGTGCCGGTGGGGGTGGTCTGCCGGTGCGGGCAACTGCTTCTGCGTCACCCGCCGCACGACCCGCCGACCAACCGCGAGCTACACTGCCAGGAGTGCGGCCAACGGTTCACACATGCGGCCGGCGTTACCACCGAGCGGGAATGATGGGGAGCGAACACGTCGGCATTGTCGGCGGCGGACTACTCGGGCTGTCGCTCGCCGACCGCCTGCGGACTCTCGGCCACCGCGTCACCGTGCTGGAAGCGGCCCCGGCAGTCGGCGGGCTCGCCGCGGCGTGGGACGTGGGCGGCGTCCGCTGGGACAAGTTCTATCACGTCATCCTGCTCAGCGACTCGCACACGCACGCCCTGCTGAAACGGCTCACCCTGGAAGGTGAGTTCGTCGGCGCGGAGACGAAAACCGGCTTCTACACCGACGGCAAACTGCACTCGATGTCGAACAGCCTGGAATTCCTGCGGTTCCCGCCGCTCGGCTTGTGGGGCAAGTTCTGGCTCGGCATGACCATCCTGCGGGCCAGCCGCACGACCGACTGGAAGCGGCTGGAGCAAATCCCGGTCGTCGAGTGGCTGACCAAGTTGAGCGGGAGGCGAACGGTCGAGAAAATCTGGTTGCCGCTACTGAAGGCAAAGCTGGGCGACAGTTACAAGGATGCGAGCGCGGCGTTCATCTGGGCCACCATCCAGCGAATGTACGCGGCTCGCAAATCCGGCATGAAGAAGGAGCTGTTCGGGTATGTGAAGGGAGGGTACGGCCGCATTTTCGACCGCTTCGCCGAAGTGCTAACGGCCGACGGAGTGGAGATACGCACTCGAGTGGCGGTGAATCGCATCGACTCCCCCGCCGGTGTCGGCCCGCGGGTCGAACTGGCATCGGGCGAGGTGCTGAACTTCGACCGCGTGATTTGCACTGCAGCGCCACCGCTCGCGGTGAAGCTGCTTCCCGAGTTGAACGGCGAGGAGCGAGACCGTCTGGCCGCCGTGAAGTATCAGGGCATCGTCTGTACCTCGGTGCTGCTCAAGAACCCGCTCGACCGCTTCTATGTGACCAACCTGACCGACCCGTGGGTGCCGTTCACCGGCGTCATCGAGATGTCGGCGCTCGTGGACCGGAGCGAGTTCGCCGGGAATCACCTCGTTTACCTGCCGAAGTACGTGGCCGCGGACGACCCGGTGATGAGCGAACCGGACGAGTCGATCCGCGAGCGGTTCACGGCCGCCCTGGAGCGGATGTACCCGCACTTCACACGGGCCGACGTGCTGGCGTTCCAGATCGCCCGCGTGAAGCACGTGTTCCCGATCCCTACCCTCGGCTACTCCGACCGCGTGCCGCCGATGCGGACCAGCCTGCCGGGGGTGTTCCTGGTGAACTCGTCGCAGATCGTGAACGGCACGCTGAACGTGAACGAAACGCTGCAACTGGCCGAACGCGGGTTCACCGAGGTCACGAGTGCCGAGAATGCCCAAGCCGCTGTGTAGCCTGTCCCTCGATTTGGACAACCTGTGGAGCTACCTGAAAACCCACGGCGATGCCGGGTGGGATCAATACCCGTCGTACCTCGACATCGTTGTCCCGCGGGTGCTGTCGTTCCTGGCCGACCGCGGGCTGCGGATCACCTGGTTCATCGTCGGGAAGGACGCCGACGCGCCGGAACATCATCCGGTATTGCGGTCGATTCCGGCTGCCGGCCACGAGGTGGGGAATCACTCGTTCCACCACGAGCCGTGGCTGCACCTGTATTCGGAAGCGGAGATCGAAGCGGAGTTGGCCCGCACGGAAGACGCGATTGAAACGGCCACCGGCGTGCGGCCCGACATGTTCCGCGGGCCGGGGTTCAGCCACTCGCCGACGCTGCTGAACGTCCTCGCCGGCCGCGGGTATCGGTTCGACGCCAGCACCTTCCCCACCTTCCTCGGCCCGCTCGCCCGGCTGTACTACTTCGCCACCGCGAAGGGCCTATCCGCCGAGGAGAAGGCGAAACGGAAGAAGCTGTTCGGCAAGTTGTCCGACGGCTTCCAACCGCTGCGGCCGTACACCTGGACGACCCCCAGCGGCCCGCTGCTCGAAATCCCCGTGACGACGATGCCGCTGTTCAAAGTGCCCATCCACCTGAGCTACCTGCTGTACCTCCACGGCTTCTCGCCGTGGCTGGCCCGCACCTACTGGCGGTTCGCGCTGGGCCTGTGCCGGTTGTTCCGCGTCGAGCCGTCGATCCTGCTACACCCGCTCGACTTCATGGGCAGCGACGACACCGACCGCCTGAACTTCTTCCCGGCCATGCGACGGCCGAGCGCGGAGAAGCTGCAAGCCGCTGGTGAGTTTTTCGCCATCCTGACCGAACACTTCCGGTGCGTGCCAATGGGCGAGTACGCCGCCGCCATCTCCGCCCGCCGATCCCCTACCCCGGTTCCAGCGTGAACTGGCACCGGCGGCCAACGGTTCAAGTGGTCGGCCTGCTGGCCGTGCTGCTCGCCGTACACCTGCTCTACGCCCGCACGTCCGAGCCGTTCTTCAACAACGACGAGATCAAGCACACCCTCACCGGCGTGTTCGTCGCCGACGCCGTCCACGATCTGCCCGAGAGTGCGACCAACCCGAAAGAGTACGCCGTCCGCTATTACTGTCAGTACCCCGCCATCGGCATCGTCACCTGGCCGCCGTTCTTCTACCTGACCGAAGGGCTGGCCATGCTCGCCCTCGGCCCGCACTTCTGGGTCGGTCGGGTGTGCGTCGCCGCGTTCGCGGCGGTTGCCGTGGTGTACTCCTACCGCTTCGCCCGGCTCATGCTCGACCACCCGTGGGCACTGCTCGCGGCCGCCGTCACCGGCCTCACGCCGGTGGTGTTCGTCCTCAGTCAGCGGGTGATGCTGGAGGTGCCGACGCTGGCGTGCGTGCTCGTGGCGGTGGTACATTTCGAGAAGTACCTGACCGCACAACGCGGGCGGGATGCCATCTTCGCCTGCCTGCTGGCGGCCGCCGCGGTTCTTACGCGGTTCGATGGTGTGGTGCTGTTGCCCTACTTCGCGATCCGCCTGTTGCGAACCGGTCACCTGCGCCTGCTGCTCCGCCGCCCGGTGTGGATCGGCTCAGCAGTCACGGCTCTGTTGACGGTCCCGTACTACATCCTCACGCTCAAGCTGTACGGCTCCGGCATCGGCACTGCCGCGGCGAGCGGGACGGGAGCCGACGACACCGGTTTCGGCTGGTGGAACCTCGTCTACTACGTTGCCACCCTGCCCGAACAAGCCGGCTGGGGTCTCACCGTATTGGCAGCGGTCGGTTTCGTGCTGTCAATGGCCTGTCACCGCCGCGAGTGCGGGCCGGCGTTCGGGCTGCTTCTTGCCGTGTATCTGCTGTTCACCCCGCTGGCCCAGTTGGAATCCCGCCACGCCATTTACTGGCTGCCGGCGGTGGCGGTGTGTGCCGTCCGCCCGCTTCAGTGGCTGTGGGCGAAAGGCTGGCGGGCGTGTGCGGTGGTCGTACTCGTCGCCCTGTTCGCCACGGTGATCTGGCACGTGCAGGATCAGAAGTACCGCTTCGTGTTCGGCTACTCCGACGCGGCGAAATGGGTGATCGACCACCCCACCACCCAACGGCCGATTCTGGTGGACGGCGAACTGGCCGGGTCGCTGGTGTATCACACGCGACTGCACGACCCGGCCCGGCGGGTGTGGGTGTTGCGGGCCGACAAGGTGGTGTACAACCAGTTCTCGGACCCGAACAGCGGCTACCGCCAGTACGCCCACACCGAGGCCGAGGTGCTGGAGTTGCTGGAAAAGTGGGATCCGGAATACGTGGTGATCGAAGACCCGCAGCCGGCCTTCCACCGCGTCGAAGGGTCGGAACTGCTCAAGCAGACGCTGACGAACAACAGCGGCGAGGGGAAACCGTTCGAAGTGGCCGAGCGGTTCCCCATTCGCTCGAACTACGACAAGTTTACCGAGCCGGGTGCTGCACTGGTGGTCTACCGCAAGAAGCATCGCAACCCGGCCGCCGCCACCGACGTGCAACTCGAACTGGTCGGGCTGGGTCGCACCGTCGGCACGACCCGGCCGTGAATGCGGATCATCCGGGGGGCGGCGGACCTGGTCCTTGCCGCCCGCCGTTGCCATTGCCGGGCGGCTGTTGCTGTTGCTGTTGCGGCGCTACGGGCTCCGTCTTCTTCCCGTCCGTCTTCGCGCTCACCTTCGCCTTCTCCGCTTCCAGCCCCGGCTTGATGGCGTTGACGTAGACCAGGTAGAACCCGCCGCCGGCCGCCAGGAACAGCACTAGCAGCACCAGTTTGCCCTTGATGCCCCACATGTTGAACAGGCTGAGCAGGATTTGCAGCATCAACCCCAGCCCGACCACGCCGCCGGTGGCCATGATGCACAGGGCGAACGTCGGGCCATAGGGCAGATCCATCCGGGCCAGCCACCAGCAGCTCACGTCCGCCACCTGGGCGACGAGGACGACGGGGGCGAGCACGCTCCGCACGAAGGTCGGGTGCGAGGTGAAGGCGTACACGAACCCGGTGAGTGCGAACAGCACGGCGAAGCTGAGCAGGTGCGCGTGCGTCGATTGCGTCAGGCAGTCCACCGTCATCGTCTTCGCGCTCTTCACCCACACCTTGCCGCCGCTCTCGAACGTCTCGGGCTTGGGGGCGGTGATGAGCGGTTCGAGTTCCTCCCACTTTCCGAAGTTCGGCTTCTGCTGGTTATCGTGACACCGCCCGCACCGCTCGCTCAGGAGCGTCTGCACCTTCAACTTGCCATTGTCCACGAAATCCTCGGTGATCGGCTTACCCTTCAGTGTGTCGGGCACGTCCATCGCGTCGGCGTCGTAGATCGCCTTCCGCTGCTCCGCGGGCAGGGTGATGAACGCGATCATGGCGGCCCGCTCGCCGGCCCGTCCGTCGTCCACCTTCTTCCGCTTCGGGTCGTCTTTCGGGAGGCCCGCCACCTTCTTGTACTTGTCCGACTCGCCGTAAAACGCGGGCGTCATGTTCGAGGCGCTAAACGCGCCCTCCGGGTCGCCGGAGATGAGCGTCTCGATCTTGCTCTTGGGGAAGGTGCCGTCGAACAGGGTGTAGTGGCTGAACCGCTCGACCACGTCGTCGGGCGACGGCAGTGGGTTGCCTTCCATGTCCGAATGCTTCATGTGCAGTTGCACCATCGCCGAGCAGTAGCCCAGGCCGACGGCCAGCAGGAAGGCACTGACCACCAGCTTGGCCGGCAGGGGTAGGTCGCGCAAGGTGTACCGCGGCCGCGGGGGGGTATCAGACATGCTTCGGCTCCGTGTGATGCGATTCTCAACGTGTCAACCGGCAGACTGACCAGTGTAACACGCGGACGGGTCAGTGGGATAGTGCCTGTTCGACGGCGGCGATGACGGCCTCCCGCACGGCGGGCACGTCCCGGTCATCGCGTGCGCCGCTGGCCAACTTGTGCCCCCCGCCCCCGAACTGCTCGGCGATCTTCGACACGTCCACCCGCGACCGCGCCCGGAAGCTGACCTTCGTGCCCCCTTCGGGCTGCTCAATGAACACCAGCGCCACCTCCACCCCGTCCACGCTCCGCGGGTAGTTGATCAGGTCTTCGGTGTCGCCCGGCACGGCTCCGGTGTCGGCATAATCGGTGAGGAAGATTTCCGTGTAGCAGATTTGCCCGGCGGCGCGGGTTTGTAACCGCTCCAATGCCACCCCGAGCAACCGTAGGCGGGCCATCGGGGCGCACTCGAACAGTTGCTCGTAGAGCGGCGGCGGGTTGGCCCCGGCCTTCACCAACTCGTGGGCGAGGGCGAACGAGGCGGCAGTGGTGTTCGGGTGGCGGAACCAGCCGGTGTCGAGCGCGAGCGCCATGAACAGGTTGTGGGCGGCGTTCGCCGACAACGGGACACCGAGCGCCCGGATGATCTCGTACGACATCCGGCCCGTCGCTTCGGCCGTAACGTCCACCAGTTGCAGTCCACCCAGGTCGTCTTGCGTGCGGTGGTGATCGACGACCGCCTTCGGCACGGTGAGCGACTTCATAAACGGGCCGAAGTCGCCGAGTTGACCCCAGGTGCCGGTGTCCATCACGATGACCGCCCCGACGTTCCTGAAGCGGTCGGCGGTGGCCTCGGTGAACTGCTCGATGGTCGTCTTGTCGGGGTCGAGGAACTGATAGCGCGGGGGCAACTTGCTGGCGATGACGACACGACTCCGCTTGCCGATGGCGGTCAGGGCATCATGCAGGGCGAGTTGCGACCCGAGGCCGTCGGCGTCCGGGCGGATGTGCGTCATCAGCAGGATGTCGTCAGTCGCCTGAATCAGTCGGACGAGCGGGGACCAGTCGAGCGGCATCGCGGATACTCAGGCGGTGTCCCTCAATTATAGGTGCCCGCCGTCAGAACTCCTCCACCAGTCGCTCGCCGGACGAGTTGAACCACCCGCGGCCGTCGATCTGGTACACCCCGCCGGTGGCCGATGCCAGGTATCGGGCGACCGTTTCACACGCCGATTCCAGCACCGTTTCGTCCGGGTAATCGAGCGGCTTGCGGACGGTCACCATCTGCTGCGTCCGGATCACCGTCTCCATCATTGGCACGGCATTCGGGCTGTACGTCATCGTTTCCAGTTCGGCGGCGTGTGCGTTCAGGTCGTCGCGGAGGTCGTCCTCTTTCGTCAAGTAACGGGCGAGAAGCAACGGCGTGCCGCCCTTCGGCAGGTGCAGTTCGCCCGTCGTCCAGCCGAGGTCGTCGCCCTTGAAATGGGGGGTGACCGGAATGCCGGCCGATGCGAGCGCCGCCGCGAGCGAGGCTGGGGGCACGTTGTTCGTGGTCGGTGCGAAGACGCGGAGCCACATTGGACAGGTCAGACTGGTGTCAACCCGCACAGGAGGCGGGGGGGGGGGGAAAA
>JANNDF010000733.1:0-4569 GCA_031387445.1 Planctomycetia bacterium | reverse complement strand
GTGTGTGGCCGGTGATCTCGCCACAGCGGATGGGACCGACATCCCCACCCCTCCCCGCTGGGGAGGGGTCGCCGTGGGAACGCAGTTCCCCGGCGGGGGTGGGGTGCCCCGATTCACAGGCACACCCCCAGAGATCGCGGTTGCGACCCCTTCACCCGTTGCGGTACGATTCACTCGCGATCCTCCCCGCGAGCGACCCATGCCGACCGCGTTGCGTTTCCTGCCGTTCGTCTTCCTCGCCGTTGCCTCCCCGCTGTTCGCCCAGGCGCCGACCGGCTGCGCCGCGGCCGTGGACAACTTCTTCGTCGATGAAGTCTGGGCGAAGGTCGGCAGCCAGAAATGCCTGACGTGCCACAAGAAAGGCGGCGACGGGGCCGACAGCAAGTTCGTGCTCATCGACCCGAAGAAGGTGGACGGTGCCGCCCGCGACGCGGCGATGCGGCAGAACGCGGCGGCGTTCGCGGCGATGGCGGCAGCGAAGGAGAAGGACAAACCCCGCATCCTGCAAAAGGTGGTGGGCGGACTCGACCACGGCGGGAAGGACGTGCTGAAGGCCGATTCGACCGAGTACCGCGTGCTGGCCGAACTGGTGCGTCGGGTGGAGGGGGGCAGCGGCAAAGTGACGCTGCCGGCGGCCGACCCGAACGCCCCGCCGTTCTTCCAGGGCGTGACCATGCTCGACGACCGGCGGTTGCTCCGCCGGGCCACGCTGTCGCTCGCCGGGCGGTTACCGACCGACGCGGAACTGGCGGCGGTGGCGAAGGACGGGCGGAAGGCGATGCCCGCGATTCTCGACGCGGTGATGAAGGAAGAGGCCTTCTACACCCGCCTGCGGGAGGGGTTCAACGACGTCTTCCTGACGCTCGGATTGGATGGAGCTACGGAAGCGACGGTGCTGAGCTACGACCACTTCAACACCACGCGGCTCTGGTATCAGAAGCACGACCTGAGCCACATCAAGGACGAGAAGGCCCGTCAGCAAGCCGGCTACAAGCTGGCCAACGACTACCGCAAGGCGCTGCTCGGCGAGCCGATGAAGTTGGTCGAGCACATCGTCCGCAACGACAAGCCGTTCACCGAGATCGTGACCGCCGACTACATCATGGTGACGCCGTTCACCGCCCGCGGGTACGGCGTGTTCGACGAGATCAAGGACAAGTTCAAGAACCCGGACGACCCGTTCGAGTACGTGCCGGTGAAGCTGAAGGCGCTCGTCAGCCGCGACAAGAACAGCAAGGAAGGGAACATGGATTCGGCGACGGGCTTCTACCCGCACGCCGGGCTGCTGAGCGCGTTCCAGTACCTCACCCGCTACCCGACCACCGAGACGAACCGCAACCGCCTGCGTGCCCGCATGTACTACCAGCACTTCCTCGGCGTGGACGTGCTGGAACTGGCCGCCCGTGTGTCCGACGCCGCCGCCACCAGCGCGAAACACAAGATCCCCACCATGCAGGCGGCCGAGTGCGTGGTCTGCCACAAGACGCTCGACCCGGTGGCCGGGCTGTTCCAGGACTACTGGCGGTTCGCCGACCTCGGCGTGTACGGCAAGCGGAAGGGCGGGTGGTTCACCGACATGTTCGGCGCCGGGTTCGAGGGCGAAGACCTGCCGAAAGACGACCGCTGGCGGGCGTTGCAATGGCTCGGCGAGCGTACCGCCAAAGACCCGCGGTTCGCCACCACCATGACCGAACACGTCTACTACATCCTGACCGGCCGCAAGGTGCTGCTCCCACCGAAGGGGTTGGACGACCCACTGTTTGCGGCCCGAATGAAGGCTTACACGGAGCAGCGGAAGCAGACCGAGGCCATCGCCGCCAAGTTCGTGAAGAGCGGGTTCAACCTGAAGGTGGCGTTCACCGAGTGGGTGCTGAGCGACTTCTACCGTGCCGACGGCCCGACGACGGCGCTGAAGGAGAACTGCCGCAAGGCGGAACTCGACGACATCGGGCTGGTGCGGATGCTCTCCCCGGAGCAGTTGGAGCGGAAGGTGGAGGCGGTGTTCGGCGAGAAGTGGGGCAAGCTGAACCAGGATCTGGCGATGCTGTACGGCGGGATCGACTCCAAAGAAGTGACTGAGCGTGCGACCGACCCGAGCGGGGCGATGGGGGCGATCCAGCGGTTGATGTCGAACGACGTGGCGTGCAAGGAGGTGGCGAAGGACTTCCGCCGCCCGGTCGCCGAGCGGAAGCTGTTCCCGACCATCGAGCCGACCGTGCTGCCCGGCAAGAGTGCCGACGACGACAAGAAACTACGCGAGGCGATGGCCCACCTGCACGCGAAGATTCTCGGCCGAGCCGACGACGCGAACTCGGACGAGGTGAAGCGGACCTTCAAGCTGTTCGCCGCGGTGGTGAAGGACGCGGCCGACGCGAAGGCGAGCAAAGAAGACACTTACTTCTGCCGACCGGGCAACAAGGACGCCCCCGGCAGCAAGGTGGACGACCCGACCTACACCATCCGGGCGTGGCGTGCCGTGGTAACATACCTACTGCGGCGGAACGAGTTTCTCTACGAGTGAATTGGGGTAATCGCCATGACGACCACCGTGACGGCGACGTTCGAGAACGGCGTTCTGCGGCCCGATCAGGACTTGCCGTTGGGAGAGCATGAGCGGGTGAAGCTGACCATCGAACCGCTGACCGATGAGTGGACGCCCGAGAAGGGGCGTGCCGCTTGGGAGTCGCTCCAGAGGCTCATGCGTGAACAGCCGCTCCATTTGGGCGGCGAGAAGTTCTCACGCGATGAACTCTATGACCGCGGTTGACACCAACGTGTACGTCTACTCGCTGGACGTCGATGAGCCGGTCAAGAAGGCCAAAGCGTGCGAACTGCTAGCCCGTCTCCAACTCGTAGCGGGTGAGACGGTGCTGCTCTGGCAGACGGCCGGTGAGTTCCTGCGTTACTTGAGAACGCGCGAGGCCAAGGGGCGGCTGACATCGGCCCAGGTGGAGGAGCACTTCCAACACGTGGTCAAGTTGTTCCCGCTGGTCACGCCGACCGCCCAACTCCTCCCACGCTACTTCGACCTGTTCGAGCGGTTCAGCCTGTCGCACTGGGATTGCATGCTCCTGGCCGCGTGCAAAGAAGCCGGCGTGACCACCCTGTACTCGGAAGACATGGACGCCGGCACGGACTACGACGGCCTGCGGATCGTCAACCCGTTCGCGTGATACGAGGACATGACATGCGACGCGACTTCCTGAAGCTGTGCGGGCTGGCCGGGTTGGGGTTGGCCCTTCCGGTGCGAAACCCCGATGCCCGTGCTGCCGACAAGAAGGACGAGCCGTATGCCGGCCCGTACTACGTCGTGTTCAACGCCTCCGGCGGGTGGGACACCACGTACCTGATGGACCCGAAAGGGGTGAACGAGATCAACCGACTGTACAAGGCTGGCGACATCCTCACCGAGGGCGAACACAAGTATGCCCCGAACAAGAAGCACGCCGTCGGCGGGGTGTGCAACGAGGACTTCTACAAGGAGTTCGGCGGGGAGTTGCTCGCGTTCAACGGGCTGGACTACTCGGTGAACAACCACTCGCCGGGGCAGCGGTACATGGCCACCGGGAAGCTCGACAGCCTGAGCTACCCGACGTTCGCCGCACTCGTCGCCGCGTGTCGTGGTTCCGAATGCCCACTGGCGTACATGACGTTCGGCAACTACTCGGCCACCGGCGGGGTGGTGGCGATGAGCCGCGTGCCATACATCCAGTCGCTTCGCAAGATCGCGCTGGCCGACAACGTGGAGGGGAATGCGAAGGCCGCGTACCACGATAAGTTCGCGCTCGACCGCATCGAAGAGGCGCTCCGCGAGGAACACGAGGCGGTGAGTGGGAAGCCGCAACTGCCGCGGGCCGAGCGTGGCGAGAACATGCTGTACGCGGCACAGTCCAACTCGAAGGCGCTCCAACGGGTGGTGCCGCACATCCCGGACAAACTGCCGAAGGAGCGGTTGGCTCAGCAGGCGGAGATCGCGCTGGCGTCGTTCAAGGCCGGGGTGTGCGTGTCGGCCAACCTCGACATCGGCCAGTTCGACAGCCACGCCAACAACGACACCGACCAGATGAAGCTGATCCCGGAGTTCCTGGCGGGGATCACGCACCTGCTGCGGCGGGCGGGCGAGCTGAAAATCCGCGAGCAGATGGTGGTGGTGGTGCAATCGGAGATGGGCCGCACGCCGAACTACAACGCGGGCAACGGCAAGGACCACTGGTCCATCGGCTCGGCGCTCTTCCTCGGCAAGGGCATCAAGGGCAACCGCGTGCTCGGAGCGACCGACGAGAAGCAGTTCGCCGTGCCGTTCGACCCGAACACGTTGAAGACCGACAAGGAGAAGGGCACCCGCATCCGCCCCGAACACATCCACGAAGCGCTGCGAGAGTTGGCCGGCATCGCCGACCACGCCGTCGCCAAGAAGTTTCCGCTCGGCGTGGCGGAGAAAGAGAAGTTGAAGAAGTTCTGGGGCTGATGTGTTCTGCTCGCTCCGCGAGCGGCATACAAGGCCGCTCGCGGCGCGAGCAGAACACTACTTCGTCTTCCCCTGGATGAACTTGAGCAACAGAGGGAACG
>JANNDF010001154.1:0-3073 GCA_031387445.1 Planctomycetia bacterium | reverse complement strand
CACTCCCAGAATCAGCGGGCTGACGCCCGCCGCTCGCCTTCTCCGCCACCTCACTTCTTCATCGCCTCACACGCCTTCGCCGCTTCCTCCCGCACCCACGAGTCGGCGTCGTTGGCCAACTCGCCCAGCGCGGCGATCACGTCCTTGTGGGCTATCTGGTGGTGGGCCAGGTGGCGGATGCAGTCCACCCGCACGGCGGCGGGGGAGTTGGACTTCGCCCCGGCCACCAGGCACGACGCGACCATCGGGTGCGCCGTCCACTCGTGCTTCACCAGTTGGCGGATGGCCGCGTGCTGCTGGTCGGCCGGCGTGTCGCACAACAGCACCTTGTGAACCAGCGCCTCCACCGCCTTCGCGTCCGCGTTTTCGACGGCCGCCGGCGGGGTGACCACCTCGACCGGCTTCGCTTCCACCGGCTGGACTTCCAGCGGCTTCACGTCGGTCGGCAGTTGCACCGGGGCGGGTTCGACGGCCGGCACCACCGGGCCGATGACGGCAGGGGGCGTTTCCACCTCGTCCGCTTTGAACCGCACGCGGCTGATGGTCGGGGCGGGGGCTTCAGCCGTCGTCGTCGGCGGCGGAGCCATGCGGGCCGGCAGGGCGGTGAGCACCGGCGTCGGGGCCGGGGTGCGGGCGGCGAAGGTGGCTTGTGTCACGGTCGGGGCCGTCGCCTTCGCCTGAGTGCCTCCCATTTCCAGGATGCCGGAGTTGTTCCGCGCGCCGCTCGCCAGCGGCTGGCCGTACATGGCGGCGGTGGTGGCGTACGTTTCGGTGAACGCCGCCAGCACCTCCTTCGCCCGCTCCACCTGCTTGCGGGTGGGCGGGCCGCACGGCCCGCAGTCCGCCTTCTTCTCGTCCGCCTTCTTGTCCCCGGACTTCTCACCACCACCCGGCTGCTCGCCCTCCTTCTTCTCTTCTTTCTTCTTCGGGCAGTCCTCGTCCGGCTTCAGGTCGTCCGGGCTGGCGAATTGCACGTGGCAGGCCAGGCACTTTTCCAGAGCGACCGCCGCGGTACACCGCACCCGCGCGCTCCGCTCGCCGGGGTTGCCGTCCGACTCGTACCCGGACACCGAAGCGGTCAGGGCGGCGATGGTGGTCTGGTTGCAGCAGCACCCGCGGGTGAGTGCGACGGCGGCCTCGTACCGCACGCACTCGTTCGGGTCGGTGCGGAGGGCGTCGGCCAGCGCCTTGCTCGCCTCCGGGTAGTACCGGCAGTCGAGGGTGCCCAGGTACTTCACGTCCGCCCGCCGCTTGGCGGCCTCGGCCGCGTCCTTCTTCCCTTGCGCCGCGGCCCCGCCCACGCCCGGCTGCTTGGTGTCCTCCACGCTCGGCTTCTTCTCCAGCGTGGGGAGCACCCCGCCGGTGAGGGCCGAGAGCGGCTTGGTGGCGTTGTTCAACAGTTGGCCGAGGGGCGAGCCGAGCAGGTTCTGCACGCAGTTGCCCACGTTCTGCTTCATCCGCTGGAAGATGCCGATCCGCGGGCCGGGGGCCGCGAGGCCGGCCGGGGCCACGGCCCCCGGCACCGGCGGCTGGGGCACCGCCGGGATGCCCGGCCCGCCGCCGAACTGGGCCGAGCACACGCTCGGCGCCGCTCCCACCACCACCGCGGCGGCTGCCGCCGCCCAGAAGAACCGACGCATGGGATGACCTCGCGGAACCCGGCGCGTTAGCGGCCGGAAACGGGTGTTCTGGCACGTCTATCGGAAAGTGTGGGGGGCCGACTTCAGCGATTGGTGAAGATGACCCGTTTGTCACGTTTCGACAGGGAGCGCCATCTGGTAGGGCTGGGCCGGTTCGACGATTTGTGTCGGCGGTGGCGGTTTTCCTCAACGGGGGAGTTTTGCACGGTCGAACAAGAGAGCACAACCCGGCGACGTTACGCCGAACGCACACTCTGGGGGAGATCCCATGTTCCGGAAGGTCGTGAAAGGTGCGGTGGTCGCGGTGATCGCCGCGGCGACGTGGGTCGGGGTGCCGACCGCGTTCGGGCAAGGCGGGGGCGTACCGACCGCCCTGCCGGCGGTGACGGGTGAGGGCACCACCGCCCCGCCACCGGTGCTGGTGCCCATGGACGGGCCGCAGGCGACGCTGTCCGGCCTGCCCATCGGCGGGTGTGGCAGTTGCGGTACCGACTGCGCGAACGGCCCGGTCGGGTGCGGGGAAGGCGGGTGCGGCAGCGGGCGGGAGAACTGTCACACCGTCTGCGGGTACGGGCCGGTCACCAAGCTGTACGCCGCCTTCCACAACGCCCTGTGCTGCCCCGACCCGTGCTACGTGCCGCAGTTCCGGTGCGCGGCGAACGCCGCCCTGTTCGTCGATCACGCCCGCCCGACCACCATGACCCGCATCCGCTGGGACCGCGGGGTGCGGATGACCGACCCCGACCGGGCGGAGTACTTCTGGGCGCAGATCGGCGGCACCGGCCCGCGGAACTTCGAGCCGCGGGTGGATTACAACGAACTGCGGTTCTACCAGGAAGTCGCGGTGGACAAGTTCTCGTTCTTCCTCGACCTGCCGTACCGCAGCTTCGACAGTGCGGGCAACGGCGGGAGCGGCGGCATCGGCGACCTGCAGATCGGCACGAAGAGCCTGCTGCTGGACAGCGACGTGCTCCAGACCGCCTTCCAGTTCGTCACCACCATCCCGACGGCCGGGCCGGGCGGCGGCATCGGCACCGGGCACGTGGCCCTCGACCCGTCCATCCTGCTGGCGGTGAAGCTGCGGGAGAGCACCTACTGGCAGAGCCAACTGGGGTACTGGTTCGGGGTGGGCAACAGCAACGGCAGCGTGCTGCACTACCACAACTCGATCAACCAGGTGCTGTGGCAGACGGCCGACACCACCCTGATCGGGTCATTCGAAGGGGTGGGCTACTCGTTCATGTCCGGCACGGTGGCGGCACCGGGCGGGGCGCAGGTGTCGGGGAACAACGTCACCTACTTCACCGTCGGGCCGGGCGTGCGGTGGTGCATCTGCAACAAGGTGGACCTCGGGTTCGGCATGCAGTTCGCCGTGACCGACAAGCACTTCGCCGAGCAACTGTACCGCACCGAGATCCGCTTCCGGTTCTAAC
>JANNDF010000601.1:0-1157 GCA_031387445.1 Planctomycetia bacterium | reverse complement strand
GTTCACTCCGGCGACCTCTCCCCAGCGGGGAGAGGTGGGGGTGATTGGCTCTCGGGTTAAGTTGCCAATATCTCCCCGATCCGGATCAGCGGTTTGACGTACTCGTCCCACGTCAGGCCATCGACCGTTGCGGTCTGCTTCCCGGTCACGCCATCCACGAGCGGGCCTTCTCGCACCATCACTTCGAGAATTTCCCGCTCGCGGTCGGGGTCGAACAGGTCGGCCGGCGGAGTGATGCCCGTCAGCACGAACACCCCCGCGGCCAGGGCGTACGCCCCCCAGTTGCTCACACCCGCGACGATGAGATGGTCCGTCGGCACGCGGCAGTGGATCAGGTCGCCGTTCGGGATGTTCTTCACAATGGTCTCGTGTGGGATCTTCCCCATGCCGATCTCGTTCCCGCCGTCACCGATGCCGATGGTGACGCCACCCCACTCGGCCCCAGATTTGAAATAGGCGGTATCGACCGGCGGGGTGTGTTCGCTGATGTCGCGGCCGCGCATTGAGTAGTACCGGCCATCTGTGGCTCGTCCGACCGCTTCGAGGGCCAACAAATGGGTTGAAAGGTGTCCAGGCCATCCGCCACATTGGATGACGGTCTGCCCATCCATGCCATCAGTTTCGATCCGCTCGGGCAATAGTCCCGCGAATCGCGCGCCGGCGAGCACCGCGGTAGCACATGTGGGTTGAGTCCACACCGCCGCCTGTTGAATGACCTGAGTCAGAGCACGCAGGAGAAACACCGCACCGAGTGGGCCATCTGTTTCATACGCGGGAGGCGAAGCCGTCGGGATGAAGAAGCCTGTGGTGATGTCAACGGCGTCCTCGTGCGTCCGGCCGATACTCCGGCACGCCGCTTCGAAATCGCCCTTCGTGGCGGTGAACAGGTTGTCGTGCGGGTCGCGGGCCAGGCCGCGGTTGCCGGGGTCGGTCTGCACGGCAGCGAGGATGGCGGCGAGCTTGTCGGTCGGTGACATGACTGGTTTACGGCAGGTGGTTTGCCCCTCACCCGCCGGTGTTGCTTTGCAACACTCGGCGACCTCTCCCCGGCGGGGAGAGGTGGGGGTCGTTTGACAACTCGACTGCCTGATTCGCTCCCGCAACCGCGCCCACCTCTCCCCGTTGGGGAGAGGTCGAACCTGTCGCCATGCGACAGG
>JANNDF010000579.1:0-5132 GCA_031387445.1 Planctomycetia bacterium | reverse complement strand
CAGTGGGTGAGCGACGCCCCGGACGACAGCGGGCCGGTGATCTACTACGGCCCGGCTTCCATCTCCGGCTGGTCCGTCAAGACCGTCACCACCCGCCCGTTCCCGCTCTCCCCCGGCCTGACCGTCTTCCGCTGCGAACTCACCGGCCTGACCCCCGGCACCGACTACCGCTTCTGCATCGGCCTTGACTCGCCCGTGTACAAGTTCCGCACCATGCCGGCGAAGTTGACGAACGAGTTCACCTTCGTGTCCGGCGGCGACTGCGGGGTGAACGAGCACGTGGTGAACAACAACAAGGTGGCCGCCAAACAGGACCCGCACTTCGTAGTGATCGGTGGCGACGTGGCCTACGACAACGGCACCGACGCGAAGGCCGTCCTCGGCTGGCTGAAGAATTACAGCAGCACCATGACCGACAGCAAGGGACGGCTCATCCCGGTGGTGGCCTGCCTGGGCAACCACGAGGTGGCCGGCGGCGGGTACGGCAAGACCCGCAAGGAGGCCCCCTTCTTCTTCGCCCTGTTCGACGGCCTGTTCGCCGACGCCACCTACACCGCCCTCGACTTCGGCGACTACCTCAGCCTGCTCCTGCTCGACACCGGGCACGTGTCCAAGATCGAGGGCGACCAGACCGCCTGGCTGAACCTGGCACTGAAGAACCGGGCCGATGTCCCGCACCTGATCGCCGTGCAACACGTGCCGTGTTACCCGTCGTTCCGCGCTGCCGAGGGGACGGGCGGCAAGGCGGGCACCGGCGACCTGCAACGCAAGCACTGGGTGCCGCTGTACGAGAGGCACAGCGTGGACCTGGTGCTGGAGCACCACGACCACACCTTCAAGCGGACCCACCCGCTGCTGAACGGGCACGCGGACAAGCGGGGGGTGATGTACCTGGGCGACGGCTCGTGGGGCCGCATCCGCCCGCCCACCCCGCCGGAGAAGCGGGAGTATCTGGCCGCGGCCAGCATGAGCTACCACTTCACCGTCCACCGCCTCCAGGGCGACGACCGCTTCCACATGGCCGTGGACGAGTTCGGCAAGATCGTGGACGTGTGCCGCACCGCGAAGAAACGCGGGCACAGTTGACCTGTTCTGTTCGCTCCGCGAGTGGGTGACCGACCACCTGTTCGCCTGAAGGGCGAGCGAAGGGCAGACCGCCTTTGGCATATCGCCGGGGTGGTTCGCCCCTCCCTCGCCCTTCAGGCGAACAGGTCAGCCGCTACTGCGTAGCTAGGTCTATCGAGAGTTACGACCTGCGGGAGCGGTCGCGGAGCTTGGCGAGCAGGTTCAGGATTTCGATGTACAGCCACACGAGCGTGACGAGCAGGCCGAAGCCGGCGTACCACTCCATGTACTTCGGGGCGCCGCGGGCCACGCCGTTCTCGATGAAGTCGAAGTGCAGCACCAAGTTGAACGCCGCCACCCCCACCGCGAAGATCGAAAAGCCGATGCCGATGACTCCCGTGTCGAACAGGTACGGCACCTTGATGCCGAACATGGAGAGCACGGCGGTGACGCCGTACACCAGCATCAGCCCGCCGGTGGCCGAGGCGATCATCAGCTTCACGTTCTCGGTCGGGCGGATGAACCGCGTCAGGTAGACCACCAGCAGTGCCACCAGCGCCCCGACCGTGAGCGCCGCGGCCTGCACCACGATCCCGGCATACTCCTTCTCGAAGAACGTACTGATGGCGCCGATGGCCCACCCCTCGAACGCCGCGTACAGCGGGGCGGTGACCACCGCCCACCTCGGCTTCGCGCTGGTGACCAGAGCGAGCACGAGTGCGGCCAGCATCGACGCGACCAGCCCGACGGTCAGCCACACCGGCCGCTTCGAATACGGCACTTCGAGGAACTGCCAGGTGATCGACCCGCTCACCAGTCCGACGGCCACCAGGAGGGCCACCAGCACGACGGTCTTGAGGACCGTACCGCGGAGGGTCATCACGTTGTCGGCGGGAACGGCTCCCCGCGATTCGCGTTCAAAAACTGCTTCCGAAAGGGCGGGGTTGCTGGGTTTGAGCGGCACGGGCGAACCTCCGGTCGAACGGCAGTAATCTATGGTGTCGCCCCGAAACGCGAACCGCCCCGCGGGTGCGGGGCGGTGTCGGTCAGTGGGGCGCGTCACTTCACTTCTTCTTGGCGGCTTCGGCGGCCATCTTCTGCTCTTCGGCGGCGATCGCCTTGAACGCCTCCTCGCGGGCCTCTTTCGGGATGTACGCCAGCGGCCCGCCCAGCCGGGCCTCGAACTTCGCCCGCCGCTTCTCGCTCTTCTTGCGGCGCATGCCGGCCGGGTTGCCCATTGCCGTCTCTCCGTGTCAAAGTCGGCCGACGGGGCGAACCCGCGGCTCCGGGGAAAAGACTTAGGGTAGCAAGTCGGCGGAACTTTTCGACGCCAACCCCCCCGAAATCCGCGCAAGACCCCACCCGCCGCACGTTCCGCTCTCGGAACACAAGCCCAACACACACACGAATCCACCGACGGGCCGACGACGACGCCGACCCGCCGCACGGACGCGATTCGGAGGTGCGACATGGTTCGTCGCAACACACTTCCTGCGGCCCCCAGCTTCAATCTGAATGACCTGTTCACCCGACTGCGGGCGGAACGCCTGGAAGCCCGCGACACGCCGAGCGCCGTCGCCGGCGAGGACGTGTACTCCATGCCCCAACTGCCGGGGATGGGCCAGTACCCGATTGACGTGCAGCCGCCGGCCCCGACAGTAAAGCAGCCGCTGCTGCAACAGGTCCGCGGGCGGTACGCCGTCGGCACGAACGGCGGCGGCACGGCCCAGGTGAACGTGTACGACGCCCGCACCGGGGCCATGCTCGGCATCATCAGCCCGTTCGGCCGCGGGTACACCGGGGCGGTGAGCGTGGCCACCGGCGACGTGACTGGTGACGGCATCGCCGACATCGTGGTCGGGGCGGGGCAGGGCACCCGGCCGACGGTGAAGGTGTTCGACGGGGCGAGCCTGCGGGAAGTGGCCTCGTTCGACGCTTATTCGACGACCTTCAAGGGCGGGCTGACGGTGGCGGTCGGCGACGTGACCGGCGACGGGCGGGCGGACATCGTGACCGGGGCCGGGCTGGGCAGCCTGTCGCAAGTGAAAGCGTTCGACGGCAAGCAGGTGATGGCGACGACGGCGCCGGTGGCCGTGCGGAACTTCATCGCCTTCAACGACGGCTTCCGCGGCGGGGTGAACGTGGCCGTGGGCGACGTGAACGGCGACGGCAAGGCCGACATCGCGGTCGGCCGGCAGCGGGGTACCGGCGATGTGACCGTGTTCAGCGGGGCGACGGGCGGGGTGATGTTCAAGCTCCCCAGCACGGCGGCCACCAGCGGGGCGACGGTGGCGATCGGCGACATCGACGGCGACGGCGACGGGAAGGCGGAAGTGGTCACCGGCACGGCGGCGCTGAACAAGTCCACGGTGCGAGTGTACAAGGCGGGGGTGCAGGTGAAGGAGTACACCGCGTTCGCCGGGAACGGCGGGGTGAACGTGGCCGTGCGGGACACTGACGGCGACGGCAAGGCCGAGATCATCGCCGGCAGCGGGCTGAACACGCCGGTCGGGGTGAAGGTGATCGACATGACCAGCGGCAAAGTGGAACGCCAGTTCCCGGCCGTGCTGCCGAGCTTCCGCGGCGGCCTGAGTGTAGGGTGATGGCAACGTAGCTTGGAACCGGGAACGCAGTGACCGAGTGGGTTTGGTGCCACCCGGTCACTGCTTTCCCGGTTCCAGTTGGCCCTACCTCACAATCGCCGTCACCGCGGTCACCAATTCGGCTTCGCTCATCTCCGTCTCCACCCGCTTCGCCAAGTCCTTCACCTTCCACACGCCCTTGGCGAATTCGTCGCCGCCGGCGATGACCGCCACCTTGAACCCACGCTTGTCGGCGTACTCGAACTGGTTCTTCATCTTCTTCACTTCCGGGTACACCTCGACCCCGACGCCGGCGGCCCGCAGCGCCCGAGCAACCCGCTGGTAGTCGCCGATCCGCTGGCTGTCGAAGTTGATGACGAGCACCTCGGCGGGTGTGGCGGTGCCGGTCATCCACGGGTGCTTGAGGTCGTCCATCGCGGCGAGCAGGCGGTCCACACCCAAGCTCGCCCCAACGCCCGGCAGCACCTGCTTCGTGTACTTGCCGGCGAGGTTGTCGTACCGCCCGCCGCTGCACACGCTGCCGATGCCCGGCAGATCCGTGAGCGTCGTCTCGTAGATGGTGCCGGTGTAGTAGTCCAGCCCGCGGGCGATCGAGAGGTCGATGACGACCCGACCGTCGGGCACGCCGGCGGTGGCGCACGCCGTCAGCAGTTCGCGGAGGTTGGTCAGCCCTTTGCGGGCCTGTTCGTTCACCTTGCCTCCGAACGCCGCTTCCGCCGCGTTCAGGATGTCGGCGTTGCTCCCGCTCGCCTCGGCGAGTACCAGAACGCGGGCCGCTTGATCGGCGGTGATGTCCGCCTCGCGGGTCATCTCCTCAATCACCTTCTCGCGGCCGATCTTCCCGAGCTTGTCGAGCGATCGCAGCACCGGCACGGCCTTGTCCAGCACGCCAATGCTTTCGAGCAGCCCGTTCAGCAGCAGCCGGTTGTTCACGCGGATCGTGAACTTCTCAAATCCCAATGCCGTGAACAGGTCGTTGATGACCAGTGCCACCTCGATGTCGCTGGCGTTGGTGGTGGTGCCGATGGTGTCGAAGTCGCACTGCCAGAACTCGCGGTAGCGGCCCTGGCCGGGGCGTTCGCCCCGCCACACTGGCCCCATCGCGTACCGCTTGAACGGGGTACCGAGGCGCGGCACGTTTGTGGCCGAGAAGCGGGCGAACGGCACGGTCAGGTCGAACCGCAGCGCCACGTCGCGGTCACCGTGATCCTTGAAGCGGTACACCAGTTTCTCGTTCTCACCGCCACCACTGCCGAACAGCACCTCGGCGTATTCCAGGGCCGGGGTGTCGATGGGGGCGTAGCCGTAGCTGCGGTACACGCGGCGGGCGGTTTCCAGCACCCGCTCTTTCGGCAGCATGGCCGCCGGCGGGTAGTCGCGGAACCCCTGGAGCAGCCGGGGTTCAATGATGGAAGACACGGGGGACTCCGAAAAGTATCTGTGGCGAGCGGGGGGCGTCAGCCC
>JANNDF010000573.1:0-2212 GCA_031387445.1 Planctomycetia bacterium | reverse complement strand
CAGTGCGTCCCGCACCTTCACCTTCTTCCCGTTCAGCACCGCCACCAGACTCGTGCCGTCGCACTCGGCCGGCACCTTCACCCCGCTCAGCTCGCACGCCGTCGGGAACAGGTCGTGCAGGTAGACGAGGGCATCACTCTTTCCCATCGGCACGCCCGGCCCGGCGATCACGAGCGGCGATTTGAAGTGCTCGTACAGGTTCTGCTTGCCCATCAGCCCGTGCCGCCCGCCGACCGCCAGCCCCTGATCGCTGGTGAACACGACCACCGTGTCGTCGAGCTTCTTCGCCGCTCTCAATGCGTCGAGAATCCGCCCGAGGTGATGATCGAGACTCGTGACACAGGCGTAGTAGTCGGCGAGGTGCTGCCGCATCTCCTTCTCGGTTCGCGGATACGCCGCCAGCTTCTCGTCGCGGATGTCGCGCACGCCGATGTCGAGCGGGCTTTCCGTCATGAAGTTCTTTGGCAGCGTCAGCTTGGCCGGGTCGTACTTGGCGTGGTGTTCCTTCTCGGCGGTGCGGGGGTCGTGCGGCATGCTCGGGGCGAAGTACACGAAGAACGGCTTCTTCCCGTCGTCGGCCTTCAGCCAGTCGAGCACGGCGTCGGCACACTTGGCGTTCGTCTCGGCCCCGACGTGCGGGATGTGAACCACCTTCTCGAAGTGGTCGTGTGCCGGGCGGAACGAGTTGCCCGGCTTACTGACGCACAGGGTGGCAAACCCGGCGTCGCGGAAGGCCTTGCCGAACGTCGGCTTGTCGTAGGTCTTGGCGTTGTACGCCGGGGTGCGGAAGGTGCTGCGGCCGGTGAGCAGCATGGTGCGGCTGGGCACGCACACCGCCGGTGACTGCCCTCCCTGGCAGTAAGTGTTCGTGAAGCTGAACCCGCGGGCGACGAGGGCGTCGAGCGTGGGCGTGCTGATGTCCTTGTTTCCCAGGGCGTGAATGGTGTCGAACGCCTGGTCGTCGGTGTACACGAACAGCACGTTCGGCGCGGCGGCGGCAGCGCCGGCGACGAGCAGCAGGGCGAGCAGGTGGCGCATGGGTGGGGCTCGGCGGGTTAGACACGGCGTTGCCACTCGTTCGGGTTGCGGCTGCCGTGCAGCACGGCCAGCACTTCCACCCGGTCGGGGAGCGCGCGGTAGAAGACGAGGTACGGGAAGCGGGTCACTTTCGCCCGCCGAACGCCGTCGGCGATCACCTGATGCATCTCAGGTGTGGCCATCAGATGCGGGAATAGCTCATCCAACTCCGCGATGAACTCGTCGCCCAGCCCGTACCGCTGGTCCTCGTACCAGCGGCGGGCGGCGGCGATGTCGTCCTCCGCTTCGGGCAGGATTTCCAACGGCCGGCTCACGACTGCCCCCGCAGCCGGGCCTTCACGTCCTCCCAGCTCGACCCTCGGCCGGGGTTGGCGTCGGCGGCTACGATGCGGTCTTTCAGGATGTCGCGCTGCCAGTCGGTGAGCGGGATGTCCGCCGTCGTGTCCGGCAGGCTGTCCCAGATGGCCCCGAGCAGTGCGAGCCGCTGCTCGGAACTCAACCCGTCCAACCCGTATTCGGCCAGTGTCGCGGTCATCGGTCGCCCTCGTGTGTTCAACTCAGCACGTCCTTCACCACCTCACCATGCACATCCGTGAGCCGATAATCCCGCCCCTGGAAGCGATACGTCAGCTTGGTGTGTTCGATGCCCATCAGGTGCAGGATGGTGGCGTGCAAGTCGTGCGGGGTCGTCACCTTCTCGCTGACGGCGAAGCCGAGGTCTTCCGTCTCGCCGTAGCTGACGCCCCGCTTCACACCGGCCCCGGCCATCCAGACGCAGAAACAGTCGGGGTAGTGGTCGCGGCCGAGCACCTGCCCGCCGGCCGTGCGGCCCTCGCGGAACGGCGTGCGGCCGAACTCGCCGCTCCACACCACCAGCGTGTCGTCGAACATGCCGAGCCGTTTCAAATCCGCGATCAGCGCCGAGATCGGCTTGCCGACGGTGCCACACTTCTTCGTCAGGCCGTCGCGGATGTCTTCGGCCGGGCCGGTGCCGTGGAAGTCCCAGCCCCAGTCGAAGAGCTGCACGAACCGCACGCCCTTCTCGGCCATCCGGCGGGCGAGCAGGCAGTTGTTGGCGAAGCTCGATTCGCCCGGCTTCGCCCCGTAGGCCTCCAGCGTCTCCTTCGTCTCCTTGGTGATGTCCATCACCTCCGGCACGGCCGTCTGCATCCGG
>JANNDF010000516.1:0-12968 GCA_031387445.1 Planctomycetia bacterium | reverse complement strand
CCCCCCCCCCACGCTCGCGGCGAAAATGGCGTCCTGTCACTTCCCGATGGGCAGCCGGGCGGTTTCGGTGACGCGGTCGAAGAAGGCGGCGTTGCACGTGTGGTGGACGATCTCGGCAACCTCGGCATCCTTGAAGTGCTTGCGGCACGCCTCCACCATCTCGTCGGTCACCTTCCACGGGGCGACGGTGAGGGTCTCGGCCAGCACCAGCGCCGCCCGGTCGCCGTCGCTCAGGTGCTTGCGGTCGCCGTCCAGTTTCCAGATGTCGTCTTCGCTCACCCCGGCCTTCTTCAACCGCTCGCGGGCAATCGCCAGGGCGTACCAGGCGCGGTCCTGCCGGGCCGCCACCCACGCGATCTGCGCCTTCAGCGTGGCACTCAGGTTGCCCTTGTCCATGCTGTTCTTCAGGTTGGTGGTGCGTCCCTTCATCGCCTTCGGGAAGGTGGCCAGCAGGCTCGCCCAGGCCGGCGGAGTGCCCTCGCCCCACACCTCAGCTGTGGCCTTCGCGTCGGCCGACGGCAGCACCGCCTCCCGCTCCTCCTTCCACTTCGCCTCCACCGTCTCGCGGCTTTCCGGCACCGGCCGCTTGGCGAGTTTCGTCGGGGTGAGGGTCGTCTCTTGCTTGCCGTACTTGGCGGCGGTTGGAGTCTTGAAAGTGCTCAGATCGAACTTCGGCCCGCCCTCTTTCTGGAAGCGGTTGCCGTCGGCTTCGAGCGGGATGTTCAGCCCGTCCGTCCAGCGGTTGGTCGAGTTGTACCCGGCCACGACAACGAGGATCTCGGCCACTTCGGTGGCGGTGTAGTGCTTCTTCAGTTCGGCCACGTCGTCGGCCGTCATTTCCTGCGGGGTGTGCGTCACCTTTTTGGTGAAGGCGAACGCCGCCCTGTCTTTCGTCGGGGCGTCGGCCCAGGTGCCGTCCAGGGCGGCGACATTCTCATCGGTTAAGCCCGCGACCGCGAGCTTGAGTTCTTGGTGGCCGAGTCAATAGAAGCAGTTGTTGGCCCGCGACGCGATCCAGAACAGCTTCACCTTGAACGTGTTGTCGAGCGTCATGGCCGGGTCCGGCTCGCGGGCGAAACCCGAGTCCCGCAGGTCCGCCGGCAGGTAGTACGCCCGCATCGCTCCGTTGTTCACGCTGTTCAGGGTGCGGGCGTCGGCCGGCGGCAGCGGCAATCGCGGCTTCGCCGTCTTGTGCTGCTCCAGCAGTTCCTTCTCGGCGTCGCGGGTGACGCCGACCGGCTTGGGCGTGTCGGCCGGCGCCGGCTTCAGCGGCGGGTCGGCGGCGAGGCTGAAAAGCAGGGCGATGGAGAGGGGTGTCATTGGCGGTCGTCCTTTATCACGGCGCGGTTAGGGTTGGTGGCGACGGTGTAGCTCGCCTTCTTGGTTCGGGTCTTCCCGTCTTTGTCCTGGAGGGTGAGCGAGACGGTAAAGTTGTACCCGGTGCCGCGGGGCTTCCCCTCGCCTTCGACCTTGTAGTCGGTCAGTTTGGCATCGGTGTTGACGTCGTCGTCCACGAGCGTGAGGGGCGGGCTGCCGGCGAACAGGTCGGCCGGCTTCTTCCCGGCCTTCCACCCGTCGAGGGCGGTGGCCAGCGCCTCGCGGGACGACTCCGGGGTGGCGGCCATCGGCAGCGGGGCCGGTTCGCCGCAACCGCTGAGCAGGAACAGGGCGAGCAGGGGGGGAAGGCGGCGCATGGTGGTGAGACACATGGTGAGTGAACGGAGTGTTCGCCGCGAGCGAGCGTGTGGTCCCACTGCACGCTCGCGACGAAGGCATCGGTCGGGTCGGTGTGAAACCTCCTTACGGCAGGTTCGCCACCTCGCCGCCGTTCATCGAGCCGACGGCCCGCCAGGTGGCCGGGGCGATGGAACTGGTGACGAACCGCACGCTGCCGTCGGCCAGGCACACGTTCACCCCGCCGGTGTGCGTGCTGCGGGCGGCCGTGCCGATGCGCCCGCTCGGGTACATGCAACTCCGCGAGTTGGGCGGGCCGATGTGGTAGTAGATGGTGTTCGAGTGGTACCCGTAGATCCACGGCGCGCCCACGTCGAACATGCCGTTGGTCGCCTGCATCTGGCTGGCGGTCAGCCCCTCGCACATGGCGTAGGCCTCGTCCGGCGTGTTCGGATAGTAGGCCCCGATGGCGCTCGACTGCCCGAGGCGGAAGGTGTTGTGCGGGGACACCAGCCCGGCGTTGAAACTGCCGGTCGGGGCTTCGCTCATCAGGGCCGTGTTGCTGGTGCCGTCGGTGATGTCGGTCAACCGGGTGGTGCTGCCCAGGAAGAACGGTCCGTTCGGGCCGGGGAAGCCGGCGTTCGAGCCGGTGGTCGTGGGCTGGCCGAACAGCAGGTTGCTCCCCTGGTTCACCCGGTAGTTGGTCGGCGCCCACGCGGCGGGGAACGACTGGTTCGGGTCACTCGGGCAGACGAACGACTTGATCCGGGTGGCCATCGGGACGGCGTTGGCCGCGTTGTTGTACGGCACCGTGAAGGTGATCAGCCGGAACACGTTGTCCTGCTCCATGTACGGCAGGATGTACGCGTGGGCGGAGAAGTTGTTGGCATCCCGCGCCGGCGGCAACGCCCCGAGCGCGTCGTGCCGGGAGTGCATGGCGATGCCGAACTGCTTCAGGTTGTTGCTGCACTGCATGCGGGCGGCGGCTTCCCGCACCTTCTGGACGGCGGGCAGGAGGAGGCCGATCAGGATGGCGATGATGGCAATCACCACCAGCAGTTCGATCAGCGTGAAGGCGGTACGAGTTCGAGTCATGGGATAGAGAACCTCGATCAGGAAGAACAGAAACGAACGGAATGAGGGAGGTCCGCGGAATATCCGCGGACGAACGCACACGCAGGTGCCGGAGCCCGGCACGGGCAGTTCAAGGCAGACGGCAGGACACGATTGAAAAGGATCTCGGTTGCGCAGAGACCTGTGCGACCGGGGGGAAAGCCCCCGGCGACACTCGAGGCGCGGTCACCGAAACCGAACGGGGGTCACACCCGCGGGGGGTGAAAGATGGAACTGGCCCGGTGAATCGGGCGGGGGGAAGTGAACTCGAACCGGTGGGCGGGCGACCGGTCGTCGGCAGGAGGTGACACGTCGACCGGGGTGAACTGTTCTTTGGCGGAGGGAGTCGGGACGATCCCGCTGGTCGTGGGAACCGGGAGCGGGTTGGCCGGTTCGGCGGAGCAGTGCGGGCCGTGGCAGGGGGCCTTGGGCGCTGGGGTGTCGTCGGTCGTACCCACCCCCGCCGGCTTCAGAATGACGACGTGATCACCGCACCCGGCCGTCGCGTTCCCCGCCCACGCCAGCGCGATCACCCACGCGGCGAGCAGTACGCTCACCCTGATGGGGTGCGAGGATGGTGGGGGAGAGGTCATGTGTGGGGTGGCGAGCACCAGCACGAATTATTCCCACTCGGGCAACCGGTGGCAACAGGAATACACCGCCGGGTGAGAAATTCTTATGGGTTCGCGCCGGCCGTCAACTTGTGATAGCGATCCGCCGGCGGGTCAGTCCACTCCTGTTTTGTGCCGTCCGGCCACAGCACCGTGAGTTTGTCCACCCGGCTGACCTCCGCCAACCCGAACACCAGCCGACGGTCGCCGCTCGAAGCGTAGCTCCCGCCCCCCTTGGCGAATCGCACCTGCGTCCGCCCGCCGGCCTCCAGGAGCACCCGCGCGCCGACCACGTCGGCGTGCCCTTTCCCCCGCAACTCGACCCCGATCCAGTGTGTGCCGGCCGGGGAGACGTTCCGCAGCACCGCCACGGGCTCGTTCACATGACACACCACCGCGTCCACCCGCCCGTCGTCGTCCAGATCGGCGAGGATCAGCCCCCGCCCGGCTCGCGGCTTCGTGAAGTACGCCCCGCCGCGAGCCGATTCGTCCGTGAACCGGCCGCCGGCATTCAGCAGCAGCACCGGCCGCTGCAACCGCGGGGCACCCACTGGGTAGCGGACGGCGTGCCCGTTCGCCACCACCAGGTCTTCCCAGCCGTTCCGGTCGAAGTCGGCAAACCCGGTGCCCCACCCCACATACTTCTTGCCCAGCGCCGTCACCCCGGTTGACTCCGAGGCGAACGCGAATCGGAGCACGCCCGGCCGCGACTGGTTGCGGTACACCGCGTGGACCTCGTTCTCGAAGTTCGTCACCCACAGGGCCGGCTTGCCGGTGCCCTCCGGGTCGCCCACGTCCACCCCCATGCTGCCGGTCGGTCGCCCGCCGCCGTCCACCGCGACCCCCGCCGTCATCCCCTGCTCCCGCAGTCGCAACCGCCCCGTCGCCGACTCGTTCAGGTACAGGAAACTGGGGGCGGAGTCGTTCGCCGCGTACACTTCCGGCTTGCCGTCGCCGTCCAGGTCGGCCGCCACCACCCCCAACCCGTAGCTCGCCTTGTCCCCGCCGGGTTGCAACCCGGCCGACGCGCTCACGTCCTCGAACCGTTTACCGCTGTCGTTGCGGAACAGCTTGTGCGGCAGCCCGCGGAACTGGGTCGGCGGGCAAATGTCGGGCGTCTTGCCGTCGTAACTGCAGGTCGGGTGGGCGTCGAACGACCAGTCGGCGTACTGGCACACGTACACCTCAGGGAAGCCGTCGCCGTCGAGATCGGCCCAGGCGGCGCTCGTCGCCCAGCGGATGCCCGACCCCAGCCCGACGGCGGTCGTCACGTCCACGAACTTTCGCCCGCCACTCCCGTCCGGCTCGTTGTGATACAGCACCACCCGCCGCCAGCCGGTGAGCAGCACATCGGGCCAGCCGTCGCGGTCGTAGTCCGCCACCGCGGCCCCGTGCGAGTAGAACCACCCGCCGATCGGTTCGGGCAGTGCTGCCGACGCGTTGTCGAACTGGAAGTCGCCGCGGTTGCGGAATAGCCGACACGGGAAGCCGAGGATGGTGTGCCCGGCGTTCCCCGCGAAGTGACCGCCGCCGGTGAACAGCAGGTCGAGGCGGCCGTCGCCGTCGTAGTCGAGGGCCGCGCCGCCGCCGCCGAGCGATTCGAGGAGGGTGAGCAGGGCGGGGGAGAAGTCGTCGCCGTTGCGGTGGGTGAAGTCGATTCCGGCCGTGGGCGTCACGTCCTCGAACAGCGGCGGGCCGGCGGGCGTGTCGGTGGGCGGCAGGGGGTGCGGGCGGCAGCCGAAGAAGGCGACCGCCCCCGCGACCACCACCAGCCCGATCACGGGCGAGAGGACTCTTAGCAGCCGGTATCGCATCGCACCCCCGCGGCGGACGGGTCGGCTACGCCGGACCCGAACTCGAGTTGTGGACTCGTCACCCTGGCGACTCACGGCCGGATTGTTCGCCCCGGCGTGACGGTCTCCACCGCGGCGGCCCCCTCCTTCCCCTCCTCGATCACCACGTGCCGGTCGGCGGCGAGGGCCGTCAGCACCTGCACCGTGCCCGACGGCCAGCGGATCGTCAGCTTG
Source organism: Planctomycetia bacterium (assembly GCA_031387445.1). GTDB lineage: Bacteria > Planctomycetota > Planctomycetia > Gemmatales > Gemmataceae > JALHQU01. The sequence goes on along the minus strand of JANNDF010000516.1, from coordinate 7,543 downwards.
TCCACCTTCGTGTCGTCGGCCAGCCCGAACAGCACTTGGGTTGGGGCTTGCGACATGTACGTGTTCGCCGGGTACAGCTCCCGCACGATCTTCCGTCCGCCGACCTCGGCCGTCAGTCGCGCCCCGATGCCGCGGCGGTTGCTCGTCGTCCCGCGCAGGCTGACCGTCAGGTAGTGGCGTGCGGGCAGGCGGTTCTCGTACAGCATCAGCGGCCCGCCGCCCACCTGTCGGACGATCAGGTCGGGCTGGCCGGAGTTGCGGAAGTCGGCGGCCACCGCCGACCGCCCGTCGCCGTCCGAATCCGCCCCGCTGATGCCGCTCACCTCGGCGAACTCCGTCCCGCCCACGTTCAGGTACATGCGGTTCCGCTCGAACGAGCTCAGGTTGTGCTCGTTCCGGACGATCGCCCACGGGTTGCCCACCCAGAACTCGCCCAGTTTACTGTCCAGTTGACCCGGCTGCTTGACGGCGGCGGTGCGGTTGCCAGGCTGTGACACGACAGCCATCCAGATGCAGTTTCACCCGTCCGGTTTGCGGCGGTCTCGGCTCAGGTAGCCGGCGGTGGCGAACACGTCCAGGAACCCGTCGCCGTCGAAGTCGGCCAACGCCGGACCGTAAGCCCAACCGACGGCGTTCATCTGCTTTTCGACCGCCACCTGGGTGAACCGCCCGTCCCCGCCGTTCAGGTGCAACTCGCTCCCGGCTACGAACCGCCGCAGTTTGGCCATCACGGCCGGCGGGTAGGCGTCCGGTTTCAGGTTGCCAATCACCCGCGTGCCGGCCTTCGAGTACATGTCGGCGCAGTAGATGTCCATCCGCCCGTCGTTGTTCAGGTCGCCGACGGCCAGCCCCATGGTGCCGAAGTCGGCCGGCCGGTCGGCCAGGCGGGTCGGCTTGAACGTGCCGTCCGTCTGGTTCAGGAACAGTTCGCCGTCGCCGAACTCGTTGGGCACGTGCAGGTCGGGCCATCCGTCGGCGTCGGCGTCCAGCCAGGCGGCGGTGAACGTGGACTTGTACCCGCCGTGCGTGCCGGACGTCTTGGTCACGTCCTCGAACTGCCACCCGCCCAGGTTGCGGAGTAGGCGGTTGCCCTGGCCCCCGTTGCCCGTCCCTTCCAGCCACGACTGGTTGCCCGGCGGGGAGGTGCGGGTGAGGTAGAGGTCGAGCCGGCCGTCGCGGTCGAAGTCGGCCGGCAGGACGGCCGACAGGCCGAGCAGCGGGGGCAGTTTACAGCGGGCGGTCACGTCTTCGAACGCCTTCCCGTCGGCGTTGCGAAACACCCGCCCGTCGAGGATCAGGTCGTCCCACCCGTCACCATCCAGGTCGGCCCAACAGGCGGTCGCGGGGCTGCCGTCGGCCGGCAGGCCGACCGCTCGCGTGACGTCTTCGAACTTGCCACCCGCTCGGCCGCGGTACAGTGCCACCGCCTTCACGTCGGTCACCAGCACGTCCAGATAGCCGTCGCGGTCGAAGTCGCACACCCACACCCCGCCGCTGGTGATGGTCGGCGGCGGGCCGTTCGCGACCGGTGGCGGCTCAGTCCAGTTGTCGTGCAGGTTCACGTTCAGCCCGCGGGCGGCGGCCACGTCCACGAACAGCGGTCCCGGCGAATGGGCCACCGCCACCCGCCGGACCTCAGCGGCCCGCAGCCAGCCCCGTTCGCCGAGCCTCGCCTCCGTGACACCGGCTACAGCCACCCGCACGCTCGCCGTCACCTCGGCGACCCCGCCGCCGGCCGTCGCGCCGGCCAGACGCACTTGCACCGTGCCCTCCCACTCCCCTCCCGGCTTGGTCGGGTCTTTGGGGGTGAGCGTGGCAGTGGCGAGCGAAACGGTCGGGCCGTCGGCGAACAGTTTCCGCCAGCCCAGGACGCGGGCGGCGAACTGTGCGCGGGTCAGTGACAACGGCTTGTCATCGGCGGTGCGGCGGTCGACGGCGGCGAACCCGGTGGCCTGCACCCGGCCGGCCTCGCCCGGTTCCGACCCGACGAAGTCGGCAGCCAGCACCATTGCCACCCCCTCCGCATCGCCGGCCTTCACCGCCGCCGCCAACGGGACTAACCCGTACTTGTTCAGCACGTTTACGTTGTGCTCGATGTCCCACAGCCGCTCCCGTTCGGCTTCGGACAACTCTAGGGCGTCGAACTCGCGCCGCTCCACCTCCCCGTCGCGGCTCACCCCCAGGCGGTCGAGGGCGTCGCCGGCAGCCAGCCGCACGTCCGGATTCGGGTCGTCGAGCAACCGCCGCAGTTTCGGGGCGACGGGCAGGGCGTGTTCGCCGGCCAGCCCGAGGCCGGTGGCGGCGGTCATGCGGAGGCGGTCGCCGGCCGGGCGGTCGAGGACGGCGGACAGAGTGGGCACCGCGTCCGGGGTGCCGGCTGCGGCCGACCCCAGGGCGGCCAGCGCCATCTGGCGGATGGTGTGGTGAAAGTGGTTCAGGTTGGTGTCGTTCTCCTGGTCGGCGGCGGCGACGATCAGCGCCGGCACCGCCGGGCGGGCTTTCTCCTTCAGCCGCATCAGGGCGAGGGCGGCGTTCATCCGCACCCACGGGTTCGGGTCGGACAGGGCGGCGGCTAGTGTGCCCACCGCCCGCTCGCTCGCCGGGGCCATCTTGCCCATCGCCTCGGCCGCCGCACTCCGCACATCGTCGTCGGGGTCGCCGGCCAACACGGCTGCCAACTCCGGCAGGGCGTCGGCCCCGCTGGTGTTGAGCTTTCCCAGGTCCATCGCGGCCAGGCGCCGCACCGCCGGGTCGGGAGCCGACAACTCGCCGCGGAGTTGGCCGACGGCGCGGCCGTCCACCTTCGGTTGAAGGGTGTGCCAACTGAATCCCCCGAGGGCGGCGATCGCCGCCACGACCAGGACGCCGGCGGTGGTGGGAAGCACCCACCGTCGGCGGGTCCGCGGCGAGTTGGCTGGTGGAGTGGGCACGATGTGAGCAACTCTTGGAGAATTCCAACCTACCGAGTGTACTGCAACGCGGCTGGTGGGGGCAAGGGATCGGCAGGGGCGCATGCCGTGCGGAGTGAAAAGTTCGGGCGAGCCGAGCGCAGACTACGGACCATCTGTGCCGAAACTCGCCGGAGTGTTGGCCGAATCAGGGGACGGCCGTCCACCCGCGGGCACCACGGTTCCTTCGACCCCACCTCCGACCCGAAAAACTGTCACGAGAACGTGTGCGACACGCCAGACGGTCCAGGGGTCAGGCGGCGGGAAATTCGGCCGGGTGTACCCCTCGGGTGTCGTGCGGTTGGGTGAAACGTGTGGCGGTCGGCCCGGCCTCACAGAGGCCGGCAACAACAACAGTTGGTGCCATCTGGTCTCAGTTGCCCACCAGCACCGTGTAGGAGTACTTCAGCGTCTTCGTCTCGCCGCCCTTGAGGGTCAAGTTCCAGTCCAGCTCGTTCCGCTTGTTCACCGAGTACACCCCCTCCGCGTGCAGAGACGCCTTCGGGTCGCTGTCGGCCTTCACCAGTTCCCCGGAGAAGCGCCGGCGGATGATCAGCGGCACCGTCTCCTTGCGGTTGTTGCTCACTGCCAGTTCCCCGCTCACGGTGCTCCGCCGGTACTGGCGCCCGCCCACCCACACCACCTCCCGGTTGCCGTCCGCCACTTCGTTCTCGGTCGCCCGCGTCCGCACGCTCAGCGCCTTCTCCACCCGCAGCACGGTCTCCTCCCCGGCGTTCACCCAGTAGCTCGTCCGCTGGCCGTTGAACGCCCCGTTCGCGGTCACGGTGGCCGGGGCGGTGGTCATCGGGAACTTGAGCGGGTTCTTGAACTTGAGCGAGTCCCACGCCGAGTCGTTCTCGTCGTCCCGCCGCCCGTTCCGGTCGTGGTACCCGTACTCGTCCCGGTTGTCGGGCACCACCCACTCGACGACCCGCTCGTACTCCGCCTTCCCCTTCGCCACAGTCAGAGACAGCGTGTCGCCGACCGCCAGCGACCGCTGGCCGATCGGCTGGTAGTGCAGGTCCACCCCCTCGCCGGTCGGGATGGCCCCCAAAGCCGCACCTGAGGGCACGAACGGGTTGAACCCTTGCCCCTGCACCCACTGTCCCTGGACGGAGTTACTGGCAGTGTCGGCGTACCGCCGGCGGGGGCCGGAATCGAGTTCGGAGAAGAACGAGGCCAGGGTGGTCCCAGGGCTGAGCAGCGAGCGGACGTGGGCGAACTGCACGCTCGGGAAGCCGGAGATGAGCCGCACCTCCACGCCGTCCAGGTCGGCCAGTTCGTTCTTCACCACGGCGTGCTGTTCGAGGGTGAGCGTCTTCGGATCGGAGATGTCGAGGCGGTAGCTCGGCGACCACGCCATCCCGTGCGTCAGGTAGTGCAGGGTCACTTTCGTCTCCGCCTTGTCCGTCTCCTTCAGGGTGAGCAGCATGCGGGGCTGGCGGCGGGTCACCTTGTCGCCCGCGTCCTCCGCCTCGATCGACGACACCTCCGCGGCGTCCACGTAAGTTCGCCCCTTGCCGGTCTGCACGACGAGGAACCGGCCGTGCGCGACCGGGGTGCCGTCCCCCTTCGCCGGCTTCAGTTTCAGCATGGTGCCGACGACCGGCGAGCGGTTCGCCCCCTTGAGGGTGATGGTCACCTTCTTGCCCGCGAAGTCGTCCTGCGGGTCGCCCGGTGCCGCTTCCGCCGCCGGCACCTCGATGTCGCGCATCTTCACGGCGGTTTCGACGACGGCGGTCGATTCCGCCCAGAACGTGCCGTGGACCGGCTGGGGCACGTCGGCGAGCAGGTATGTGCCGGCCTTGCCGAGCGTCACCTCGCACTTCACCACCGCCAAACCGTTCTTGAACAGGTCCACCGCGACGACCTTGCCCTTCGCGGGCGTGTCCTCGGCGCGTATGGCGATGGCGAGCAGGAGCAGGGCGAGCAGGGCGGACACGGACGTTCTCACGGGCAGACCCTCGGGGGGAGCGGGCGACGGGCACTCGGGACGGACGGTCTCGGCGGAGTGTATTGAAGCTGGCGGTGCTACCATGCCGCCGGGGCATTCGCGCCCCGTCTCCCGCGACGGCGGCGAGGCGGTGAACCGGAGGGCTACTTCCCCGTCGCGAGGAGCGGGTACCTCTTCGCGCGCAGGCCGTGTTGCACGTCCTGGCCACTTCCTGTGAGCTTGAAAAGCGATGCCGCAGTACGATCAGCGGCGGAGCGGAGCCAGTCGGTCACGTCCGTCGTGTCGCCGTCTGTCGCCTCCAACAGCGATTGGGTCAACACCCCGCGTTCGGTGTTGGGCCGCTTCGCCGAGGCCACGTCGGCGAGTGTGTGGACGCCGTGTGTTCGCCCCCACCGCTCGACCGCCCGACGCAGCCCGAACTCCGACCGCCCCTTCGCATCCCCGCTGAACACCCCACCCGAACCCCCGGCGTCCACCACGAGAACCCGATTCAGCGCCGGGGCGGTTCCCAGGGCCGCCGCGATGTCGTCGATGGGCACACCCCGTTTGGCGAGAGTGTCGGTGGGGCGGTCGCTGCCGGTGCCGAGGTCGTGCGGGGCGAGGTACGCCCGATCGCCGACGATGTCCCCGCGCCCAAACAACAGCACCACGAGCGTGTCTTGCGGGCGGGTCAGTTCGGCCACGTCGTGGAGCGTGTCTTCGATGGTCGTCCGCGTGGCCTCCTTGTCGAACACCGGCACCACGTCCACGCGGTCGAACAGTTTGCCGCCGCGGTCACGCAGAAGTTCGGCAATCGCTTTCGCGTCTTTCGCGGAGGCACCGGCCCCGACCGTGACGACGTACAGGCGACCCCGCTGGCCCGGAACGACCGGCCGGGATAATTCGACCTCCGACGCGGCGGACTCCCGTGAGCCGTCGCGGTCGGCCGCCCGCACGCCGATTCGGTTCACCCCCGGCGCGAGCGGCACGGTAAAGGTGACGCGGGTGACGTTCGCCCCGGATCCCGGTTCGCTCTTCGTCGGGATCGACAGGCGGACGCCGTTGTTCTCGACCACGACGGCCCCCACACCGCTGCCCTGCTCGGTGATGTCGGCCGACAGCGTCGCCGTCGGGTCGGTCGGGGCACGCCCTTTCGGGGCGACGAGTTTCACGAGAGGGGGTTTGGTCCGGCCCAGCGGCTTGGCCGGGAACGGCCGTTCGCCCCGCCACACTTCGGCCAGCAGGCCGGGGCGGAAGCCGTCGGCGTAGAACTGATCGACCTCGCCGACCCCTCCTCTCGGGAAGCGATACCCGAGTGCCTTGCGGCCGCCTTCGGACCCGTCGAACAGGCCGTCGGGGCTGACGGCCGCCCACGCCTTCCCGGTGCCGTCGGTGGTGAGGGTGAGCAGCTCGCGGCCGGTCGTCAGATCCCAGACCCTCGCCGTGCCGTCGCGGGAGCCGGTGAGCATCATTTTCCCGTCGGGGTTGGGCACGATGGAAAGGATCTCCGCCCCGTGGCCGACGAGCGTGCGGACCGGCGTCCCGGTAGCCGCCTCACACACGACGACGAGCTCTTCCCGCTCGCCGGTGACGACCCGCCGGCCGTCCGGAGTGAACGCGGCCGAGTGGATGTTGACGGTGTGTCCCCTGGTGCGGGTGGTGCGGGTTCCGGTGGCGATGTCCCACACCGCGCCGGAGTCGTCGGACGACCCGGTGACAACCCGTTTGCTGTCCGGGCTGAAGGCGACACAGTTGACGTCTTCGCGGTGCCCCCTGAGCTGTAAGGTCTGCTTACCGGTCTTGGCGTCCCACAGGGTGGCGGTGAAATCGACCGACGCCGTGGCCAGCGTGTTCCCGTCCGGGCTGTAGGCCACGCCGACGATGCCCCTCCACTTGAGCTTGTGGACCTGCTCGCCCGTGTCCGTCTCCCACACGATGGCCAGCCCTTCGCGGGAGCCGGTGAGGAACCGGTTGCCGTCGGGGGCGAACGCGACGGAGATCACCGCCCCGGTGTGGCCCTTGTAGGTCCGCAACTGCTTGCCGGTCTCGACTTCCCACAACACGACCGTGGTGTCGGCTGACCCGGAGAGCAGTTTTTTGCCGTCGGGGGTGAAGGCGACCGATAGGACGGGTTTCTGGTGGCCGGCGAGTGTCCGCACGGGTCGGCCGATGACTGTGTCCCAGAGGACGACGGTGCGTGAGTCCAGGCCGAGAGCGATGTGCCGGCCGTCCGACGAGACGGCCGCCGAGTTGATCGGGACGAGCGGTTGCACCCCGATGACGGCAGCCTTCTCGGGTCCGGGTTGGGGGACGGCGATGCGGAGCCGCTGGCCGGCGGAGACATCCACCTGTCGTTCGTCGGTGGTGCCGTCGGCGAACTTCACGGCCACCTTGAGCCGCCGGATCTCGTCCTTTTTGAAGTCGCCGACGGTGACCGATCGCGGGTTCTCGACCGCCTTGCCGTCCGCGGCGGCCGTCGCCCCGTCGGGGAGGAGGAGTTCCAGCGTGGCGGGTGGCGGTAGGTCTTGAGCCTGGGCCGGTGTGAGAGCGGCGCAAGCGAGGAGGAGGGAGAGGGTGAGCATGTTGATGCGGACGATTTGGGAGGGGATCGTGAATGACGGCGGCGAGCGGATGAACCAACCACCCGCCGCGGAGCGGCGGC
>JANNDF010000506.1:0-3482 GCA_031387445.1 Planctomycetia bacterium | reverse complement strand
GGCCAGTTAGACTCTAACACATATTAAAACCCATTCCCTGGCCCGCCCCGCCCCGCTTGGGTGGGGTCCCCCGGGGGGGTCTCCGCGGCCGGGTGATCTGTTCTGATCGCGCACCATCCGTCCGTCAAGGAATCAGAGTTCGCCGGCCGCTCGACGCCGCCCTACAAGATGACCCCACGAACTCGCCTAGCACCACTTCGCTCGCACCGTTACTCTGCGGATGAGTGAGGGCCCGATGGTCCGATACCGTTACGTCGGACCTGCACGGATTGCCGAGCGCGCCGCCGGTCAGCCGGCCGGCACACCGATCCGCTCACCGCACGACCTGCTCCGGTGGGTGAAGCAATCCGAACACCCGGCCGGCACCGTAATCGTGACGTTCGTGATCGATGCGAACGGCGAACTGCGGATCGCCGACCGTCACTCCGAACATGTGGCCTGTGCCGGCGGGCAGGCGGTGAGGTCAGCCGGAGAAATGACATTCGATCTGGGGGCGGGTACGGCGGTCGTGGTCGCGGTCAGCAACCAGTCTACCGGCTACTGTCCCGAACCGGAGTCGTGGCCGGCGGTCCGGGCGGCATTACTTGGGGCCGGGTTGAATGCCCCCGACGGGTTTGATCCGACGTGCGTGTTCCGCCTGTGCCCGTCGTGCGAGGTGAAGAACGTGGTGAAGGGCGGGGTTTTCGAGTGCGGGGCGTGCGGGACCGAGCTTCCCACCACATACAACTGTCAGATGTGATCTCCGCCGAGGGTCGCCGATGCGGGTGGTGCTGAACGGGCTGGCCGCACTCAAGCCGAAGACCGGCGTGGGGCATCACGTGGCCGACCTGTTCGCCGCCCTCGCGGCGACCGGCCCGGCCGACCGCTTCACCCTGTATCCCGGCGACCTGCTCGGTCGGGCCGCTCGCGCCCTCCGGTCTAGAAACTCCAGCGGCAGCCCGCCGCCCGCTCGCCCTGCGGACGGGCAACGCCCCGCACACCCCGTCCGCGAGTGGCTGAAGGGGGCGGCCAAGTCCGCCGCCGTCGCCGCCTCACGTCTACACTTCGCCGGGTTCACTCGGGCTTTCCGCTTCGACCTGTACCACGAGCCGAACTTCGTCCCGTTCTCCTCCCCCCTGCCGACCGTCATCACCGTTCACGACTTGTCGGTCCTCAAGTACCCGCAGTGGCACCCGGCGGATCGTGTCAAGCAGCACCAGCGGCATTTCCTCCGCGGGCTGGGCAAGGCCGAGCACGTGATCGTCGTGTCCGACGCGGTGCGACAGGAGTTGATCGACGAACTGAACTGCCCACCGAACCGCGTGACGGCCGTTCACAACGGGGTCAACCCGCAGTACACCCCGCAACCGCCCGAGGAGGTGGCGCGGGTGCGGCGGGCGTACGACTTGCCGGAGAAGTTCTTCCTGTGTGTCGGCACCATCGAGCCGCGGAAGAACCTGACCACCGCGATGACGGCCTTCCTCGGGCTGCCGCCGGCGGTGCGGGCCCAGTGCCCGCTGGTGCTGGTCGGCCCGTGGGGGTGGCGGTCGGAAGCCGAGCGAGAACTGTACGAGTCGGCCGGGCGGGCGGCGGGCGTGCGACACATCGGGTATGTGCCGGCGGCCGACCTGCCGGCGGTGTACACGACCGCGCGGGTGCTGGTCTACCCGTCGCACTACGAGGGGTTCGGCCTGCCGCCGGTGGAGATGCTGGCGTGCGGCGGGGCGGTGCTGGCCAGCACCGCAGACGCGGTGCGGGAGGTGGTGGCCGGGCACGCCTGGTTCGTGGACCCGACCGACGTGGGCGGGTGGATGGACGCCCTCCGGCGTGCCGCCACCGACGACGACTTCCTGGCCCGCCTGCGGACGAACGGCCCGCGACTGGCGGCCAAGTACACCTGGGAGCGGGCCGCCGCCGACACCCGCCGGGTGTACGCCAAGGTGCTCGGCCACCGCCTGCCCGACACGGGCGAGCGCAAGGCGGCGTAGCAAAAGTCCGATTCTTCCGGTTGTCCGGCCTGCCCCACTTGACTCCATTTCCCCACGATTTCGTCGCACGTCGGCCGGCGTTCTACGGTTGCGGGAAATGCCGGCCCTGATCGCACACGCTCCCGCGAGGTTGCCCATTTTCCGCCCGGCCGCACGCAAGCCGGGAGAACGTGAAGTACCTTTGCCGTCAGCGGACCGGCCATGACGGGCGCACACCGGAGGGATACGACCATGTTGGTCCTGAGTCGCAAACTGGGCGAGAAAATCTTCATCGGCGAGAACATCTGCATCACGGTCGTGGACATCGACCGCGGCAAAATCCGCCTGGGCATCGAAGCCCCCCGCGACGTGAAGATCTTCCGCGAAGAGCTCCTCCCCCACGCCCAGCAGCAGGAGATCGCCAAGCAGCAGGCGAAGCTGCCTTCGGCCTCCTGACGACGGCTCGGCCGTCCGCCTCTCGCAAGCGGGTGCGACGTTTGTCGCCCCGCTTTTCTATGCGCCCAGCATCGGTGAACCCCGGCAGGATGCCGGGGGTTGGTGGAAGGAAGCACCCCCGGCATCACTGCCGGGGTTCACCCCGTCGGCGCCGGGATGAACCGCCGCAGGAACGCCACACTCGCCGGCATGTCCGCCTCCGCCCCGTTCCGCTCGACGCACACGAACCCGCGGTAGTCGGTCGCGCTCAGCCCGGCCACCAGCGCCAACCACTCCACCTCTCCCGCGCCCACCGCCACCTCCTTCGGCCCGCTCGCCGATGTCCCCGTGCGGGCGTCCCGCGCGTGAACGTGACTCACCCGCTTCCCCAGGCTCATCAGGCTGGCCAATGGGTCGTGCCCGTTGCTCAGGAAGTTGGCCGGGTCGTACGTCACCCGCAGGCTGCCGCTCTCGAACCCGTCCAGGTAGCGGCCCACCACCGGCCCGGCGTCGAGACCGACTTCCAGGCACACGGTCACGCCGATGCGGTCCCCGTGCCCGCCGAGCGCGACCAGTGCTTCGCGGAGCAGTTCGCCCTTGCTCGGCTCCTTGAAGAACAGGAACGGCGTCGCCTCCTCCGTCGGTTTCTCGTCGGCGGGGGGAATCCGCGGCAGGGGCACGACCACCTTCTTCGCCCCGAGGTCGTAGGCCAGTTGCATCGACTGCTTGATGTGGTCGAGCCGCTGCTGTTGGTGGGTGAAGGTGTCGAGACCGTGGCGGAGTGGGATGCCGACCGCCGCCAGTTCCTGGTTGAACGACCGCAACACGGTGCGGAACTCCCGCCGGCCGGTGGCGCCGAGTTTGTCGTGGGCCAACTCACCGACGGCATCGACCTGCACGCCCTGCACGCCGAGCTTCGCCGCCGCCATCAGCCCGGCCCGCACCGGCAGGCCGAGCGATTCGAGCACGACACCGAGGTGGAACTGGTTCATGAAGCCATCTTAGGTGAACCGGCGGAGGGGGGGGGGGGCGGCCACGGGCACGGAAGGGGCGGGGGGGGGGGGCGGATGTTCGGGAGTGGGGTTTGATGGGGGGGGGGGG
>JANNDF010000504.1:0-6835 GCA_031387445.1 Planctomycetia bacterium | reverse complement strand
CCCCCCCCCCCCCCAACCCGCCGTTCCCGGTTCCAGTCCAGCACGTTCAGCACTTGCGAATCACACCCACGAGTACGCCGAGCACCGACACGTTCTCTTTCGTCGTGTCCACGATGATCGGGTCCATCGTGCTGTTGCACGGTTCCAGCCGCACCTGGTCCCGCTTCTTGTAGAACTTCTTCAGCGTCATCGCCTTGTCCACCATCGCCACCACCTTCTCGCCGTTGTCGGCCTGCTCCTGCCGCTTGATGATGACGTAATCCCCGTCGGCGATCTGGCTCTCGATCATGGACGTGCCCCGCACCTTCAGCACGTACAGGTTGTCCTGGGTGAACAGGTCCTTCATCTCCAGGCGGTCGTTCTGCTCCACCGCTTCGAGCGTCTTGCCGGCGGCCACCACGCCGAGCAGGGGCAGGCTGAACCCGCCGCTCGTCACGCCCGGGATGGTAATGGCCCGCGCCCGCCCGCCCCGCTTCTCCACCTCGTTCTTCTCGTCGCGGTGGATGTACCCCTTTTTCTGGAGCGCCCGCAGGTGGCACATCACCCCGTTCGGCGACTTGATGTCGAAGGCGTTGCCGATGTCGCGGATGGCCGGCGGGTAGCCCTCCTGCTGGATGTACCCGCGGATGAAGTCGAAAATCCGCTGCTGCGTTTCGGTGAGCGGCTTCTTCTCACCGCCTTCCGACGCGACGGGGGTCATGGTGTGGCTCCAGAGCGGTGGCTTGGTGTGACTACACTTGTCCACTATGGTGGAAAATATAGACGACAGGCGTACAGATGCCAACGATTTTCCCCCGAAATCCGGCCGGGTTTCACAACGCATCGCGTCGCGGCGGGCAGAATCCGCCGCGACGCCCTGCCTCATCCCCGCCGTCTCCGTATTTTCACCCCACCCACGAACGCGAGGATCTCCCCCAGTGGACCTGCCCCGCCCGCCGTGGTTCGACCCGTCCTTGGCCGCGCTGTTCGCCCACGAAGACCTCCCGTCCGGCCTGGCCGCTGCCGCCTTCCGCGACCTGTTGCACGGCCGCATCGATGACGTCCTCGCCACCGCGTTCGTCGTGGCATTACGGATGAAGGGCGAATCCCCGGCCGAAATTGCCGCCGCCGCCCGCGGGCTGCGCGAGCAGATGATCCGCCTGGTGCCCGTCAGCGGGCCGGTCCTCGACACGTGCGGCACCGGCGGTGACGACTCCGGCACGTTCAACATCTCCACCGCGGCGGCGTTGGTCGTCGCCGGGGCAGGGGTGCCGGTGGTGAAGCACGGCAACCGGGCGGTGTCCAGCCGCTCTGGGAGTGCCGACGTATTGCGGGCGCTGGGCGTGCCCATCGAGAACGGCCCGGCCTGGGCGCAGCGATGTCTCGACCGCATCGGGTTCGCCTTCTGCTACGCCCCTCAGTTCCATCAGGGCATGGCGAACGTGTCCACCCTGCGGCGGAAACTGGCCGTGCGGACGGTGTTCAACCTGCTCGGCCCGCTGGCGAACCCGGCGAGTGCCGACTTCCAACTGATCGGCGTGGGCAACCCCGACCTGCTCGACGTGCTGGCGGCGGCGCTGGCCGAACTGGGCACCCGCCGGGCCATCCTGGTGTGCGGGTTCGACGGGCTGGACGAGGTCAGCCTGGCGGCGCCGACGATGGTGCGGATCGTGGAAGGGGACCAGTTCTATACCGACGAGTGGGACCGCGACGACTTCGGGTTGGAGGCGGTGACGGTGGATCAGATTCGGGCGGCGGACGCGGCGGAGAGCGCGGCGGTGATTCGGAGCGTGTTGGACGGCGAACCCGGCCCGGCCCGGCGGATCGTGCTGGCGAACGCGGCGGCGGCCCTCGTCGCGGCCGAGGTGGTGCAGAACCTGCACGACGGGGTGCTGGTGGCCGAGTCGTCGCTCGACAGCGGGTCGGCGAAGTCGGTGTTGGAGCGGCTGACGGCCGCGGTGGTGTGAGGGGGCAGAAACACATTCGCACGACGTGTGAGTGGGGTCGAGCCACTTGCCCGCGAATGATACGTCCTCACGCTCCGCAACCGGTGGCTCGGTTCCCGAGGTTGAAGGCGATGACTCGCGTGAGAAAAAACCGTTGGGGCACGTTCCGCGACGAGTTGAGTCGTCGGTACTTCACCGCCAGTGCGGAGCGACGATCCCAACTCGTGTTTCGTGGCCAGTCCAATTCCACCTGGGGGCTGAGGACAACGCTCGACCGTGGCTACACTTTCGCAACTGACCAACAGCGTGAGCATCGAGTCAGCGAGTTGCTTACAGGCTTCCAGCGCGAACTCCGGCACATCGACTATGAGGGGCAGGATCTGCAAGGGGAGGCGCTAGAACTGCTGGCCCGGCACCACGGTCTCCCGTCGCCACTGCTCGATTGGACTGGTTCGCCCTACATCGCTTCGTTCTTCGCGTTTGAGAGGGCGAGTGAGGTCTCGGCGAACTCCGTCGCCATCTGGATGCTAGACCGAGCCAAATTGCCGCCGAATCTTGAGGCCGTCGAGATTATTGATGACCCCGCTCTGGTACGATTCAATCGGCGGGCCGTTCGGCAACGCGGCCTGTTCATTCGACTCCGCACCAGGCAGCCGCTCGAAGACCTACTGGGCGACGCGCTTACCAGATTCGAGGTGCCTGCCGGCGAGGCCCGAGTCGCTCTGCCGGAGTTGGATGAAATGACCATCAACCCGACCAGCCTGTTCGCCGACATGGACAGCGTGGCGAGGACTGCGGTGCTTCGCTCTTACTAGGGGTTGGAACCATGGTGACCAAATCTGTCTGGGATGCGCCGCCGCTCTCCCTGGAAGACCAGCAGTTGATCGACGCTTACCGGCAGAATGGCCGGACGGTGGACGAGTTGCCGTACACCATCCATTTCGATCAACTCATGGAGAACTTGGGGAAAAAGGAGGCGTCGCTCAACGAGAAGCACGCGGTTTACCAGCGGTTGCTCTACTTGCGAAAATCCGGTCGGCTACCGCGGTTCTACGCTTGAACTGGTGGTCGCAGAAAAACCGTCGGAGCAGGCTGGTTGTCCGTGTGGCATTGGCTGAAGACAACAGAAGTTGTGCAGAACCTGTCCGACAGCGTGATAATTGGCGAACCCCAGCCGCAAGGCCGGCGGGTGGCGTGCTCAGATGCCCGCACGTCACACCCGCGGCCCTTGTTAGCCAGGTTAGCCCAAGCAATTTCACGCCGGCGGGGGGCCGGCCGGTTTCGGCGGGGCCGGCGGCTTGGCGACAGGTGCCGTAGGTGCCGGGGCGGGTGTCCCGTCTGCCTTCGGGTCGGGAGCGGGTGCCCCGTCTGCCTTCGGGGCGGCCGGCCTGTCCACCTTCGGCCTGTCCACCTTCGGCTTGTCCTGCTTCGGCTTATTCGGCTTCGCCTGGCCCCCGCCGCCGGTGCCCTTCGGGGCGAGCAGGGCGGTCATCTGCTTGCCCTCCATCCGCGGCGGGCTTTCCACCTTACAACAGTCCTGGAGTTGCTCGATCATGGCGTCCACGATCCGCCGACCTTCTTCGATGTGTTGAAGTTCCCGCCCGCGGAACTGGACCTTCAGTTGCACCTTGTCGCCGGCTTCGAGGAACTTGCGGGCCTGGTTGACGCGGGTGTCCACGTCGTGCTCGCCGGTCTTCGGCCGCACGCGGAGTTCCTTCAACTTCTGCTGGTGCGTCTTCTGGTGGGCCTTCTTGCTCTGGGCGTACTTGTGCTTCCCCCAGTCCATGATCTTGCACACCGGCGGCCGCTCCTGGGCGGCGATCTCGACGAGGTCCATGCCGACCTCGCGGGCCATCTCCTGGGCCTGGGCGGTGGGCACAATGCCGTGCTGCTCCCCTTCCGCCCCGATGAGGCGGATGGGGGTGATGCGAATTTGCTCATTCAGGCGGGGGCCGGCCGGCGGACGAGGCGGGCCGTTACGGTCGAACGGTGGGATACGCGAACTCCTGGGTGAGGATCGGTGATCCCCCGAATTGGCCATCCACGCCAGTCGGGGGAACAAACCTAACTTCACACCCTTATCGTACCGCCGCAGGTTCGTCAACGGCACCCGGCGAATTTTCGGTGAGCCGCCTGGGTGTCTCCCACCCGGGCGGCTCACGGCCGCCGCTCGCCCGGAGTCGGCGCAAGCAACTTCGTGTTGCACGATTCCCGGATGCGTCCCAAGATGAACCGACCGCCTGCGGCCTGCCTCTCTCCTGGCCGGGAACCGTTCCCCTCGACGCTCTCCGACCGGAGTTCCCCAATGCCCGCGCTCGTGCGGACACGGCTGTCCGCCATGATGTTCCTGTTTTACAGCTCGCTCGGGGCGTGGGCCGTCACCATTGCGACCTACTTGAAGAAGCCGGCGGGCGACGGCGGGTTGAACTTCGACAGCCATCAGGTCGGGCTGATCTTCGCCACGTTCGCCATCGGCGGCATCGTGGCGAACCCGCTCGTCGGGCTGTTGGCCGACCGCCTGTTCCGTGCCGACCGCCTGTTCGCCGTCATGAGCGTGTGCTGCGGTCTGTTCCTGCTCGGCGCGTGGCAGTGGTGCGACCTCCGCGAGCTGGTGCTGGGGGCGGCCAGATCGCAAATCGAAGCGAATGTCCCCGCCGGGGGGAGTGGTGAAAGTGAGACGAATCTGGCCGACGGGACTCCAGGTGATGCACTGAAGGCCGAGACGGATGTCACCTTCTACGGCCTGTTCGCGGTGATGCTGGCGTACTCGCTCTGCCTCCAGGTGGCGATCCCGCTCGTGTCGGTCATCAGCCTGCGAAATCTGCCCGACCCGACGCGACAGTTCAGCCGCACCCGCCTGTGGGGGACGGTCGGGTGGGTCGTCGTCGGGCTGCTCATGGGGGTCGTCATCGCCCCGGTGTCGAGCCAACCGTTCCTGATGGCGGCGGTGTTGGCGGTGGCAGTTGGGGTGTACGGGCTGACCCTCCCGTCCACCCCGCCGAAGGGGCACGGCAAGACGCTCGGCGAGGCGTTCGGCCTGCCCGCCCTCGGCCTGTTCAAGTGGCGTTCGTTCGCCGTCTACCTGGCCGTCGGGCTGACGCTGTCCGTCATGAACCAGTTCTACGGCACCCACGGGCACGCCTACCTGACCGCGACCGGGTGGGAGGGGGCCGAGCGGTGGATGGTGATCGGGCAGGTGGTCGAGGTGGGGTGTATGTTCGTCATTCCGCTACTCGACCCGAAGCGGAGCATGAAGTGGCTCATGCTGGCCGGGGCGGTGGGCGGGGTGGTGCGAGGGCTGACGATGGCGTGGGGAAACCCGTGGGCGGTCATGGCCGTCGGCGTGCCGATGCACGGCTGGCAGTTCGCCCTCTACTTCGTCACCGCCACCACGTTCGTGGACCGGCTCGCCCCGCCGCACCTGCGGGCGAGCGCCCAGGCCATTGCCGCGTTCGTCGGCGGTGGGGTCGGCCCGTTGCTCGGCAACATCCTCGCGGCCCAAGTGATGAACGAGTGTCGCACGCCCGGTGGCACCGACTGGGGGGCGTTCTGGCTGGTGCCGGCCGTCGGGTGCGGGCTGGCGGCCATCGCGTTCGCCTTGCTCTTCCGCACGCCGACCAACACGCCCGCGCCCGTGGTGGTGCCGGCCACCCCAACCCGCCGCCGCGACCAGGCCGACGAGCCGAGTAAAGTGCTGGGCGGGTGAGGTCTGTCGTCTGCTCGTTACATCAGCCGCTGTCAGCCGCCCCGCACACCGTATCTTGATCCGGAACCGGCGCCACGCTGCCGCCGGAACGCTCCGGAGGGTTCACCATGCGGTACGCGATGCTGGCGGCCGTCGGTCTGTTGGCGCTGGCGGTGGGCGCCGGGGCCGACGAGAAGAAAGAGAGTGCGCTGAAAGAGGCGAAGGCCAGGTTCGACGCGGCGGTGAAGGAGCGGCAGGCGGAGGTGGACAAGGCCCCCGCGGCGTTCAAGAAGGAACTGGCCGACGAACTGAAAGAGTTCATCATCATCGAGACGGACAACCTGTTCGACGCGGCCGAGCAAGAGGCCGAGTCGCCCGACGCGTTCGACATCTTCGCCCAGATGCTGGTGAAGGCGGCGGACAAGGACAAGGCGAAGAAGGCCCGTCAACTCATCATCGCCCACCACCTGACCAAGCCGCACATCAAAAAAGTGCTGCCGATGCTCGCCCAGGCGGGCGACGAGGCGTCCGAGGCGCTGCTCAAGAAAGTGGCCGAGAAGAACGAGGACAAGGAGTGCCAGGCCATCGCCACCCTGAGCGTCGGCATGATGGCCCAGGCCGCCGCCAAGCGGACGAACGGCAAGGACAAGGAAGACCAACTGACGAAAGCGGCCGAGTGGTTCACCAAGGCGAAGGAGAAGTACGCCGACGTGAAGCACCAGAACAGCACCGTCGGCAAGATCGCCGAGGGGCGACTGGCGGCGCTCAAGGTGTCGGGCAACCTGGAAGTGGGCAAGCCGGTGCCGGACATCAGCGGCGAGGGGATCGACGGCAAGGCGTTCAAACTGAGCGAGGCGAACAAGGGCAAGGTGGTGATGCTGTCGTTCTGGGCGACGTGGTGCCCGCCGTGCATGCGGATGGTGCCGCACGAGGTGGAGATGGTGGCCAAGTTGAGCGGTCGCCCGTTCGAACTGGTCGGGGTGAACGGCGACCCGGAACTGACCGACGACGTGAAGAAGACGATCGAGGAGAAGAAGATCACCTGGCGGTCGTTCAAGAACCAGCAGGCGGGCGCCGCACCGCTGTCCGAGACGTGGGAGATCGGCGGCTGGCCGACCATCTACGTGATCGACCACAAGGGCGTCATCAAGCACATCCAACTGGGCGGCGCCGAACCGGAGAAGCTCGACAAGATCATCGAAGACCTGGTGAAGGCGGCCGAGCA
>JANNDF010000496.1:0-7946 GCA_031387445.1 Planctomycetia bacterium | reverse complement strand
CCCCCCCCCCCCCCCCACCTGGGGGGGCGGGCCGCAATACACCCACTCCCCCTGCGGGAGCGGGTCGCCGCGACAGTGGTCGCGGCGGGGAGAGGGGGGCATCAAACCCACCCCTCTCCCGGCTCACCCCTAGCCCCTCTCCCACCGAGGGGAGAGGGGAACCGAACCTACTCCTTGTAGAACCGGGTGTTCTCTTCCTTGCTCACCGCGGTTTTGATCTGGTCGCACGCCACCTTCGCCTTGAACCGGGAGTCGCCGGCGGTGGTGCCCTTCACCTTCACCTTGAACACCGCCTCCCCCTTCACCGGCAGGTTGGCCAGCGCCTCGAACGTGACCACGTTGCCGGCCGCCCGCCCGGTGGTCGGCCCGCTGGCCGAACTGAACGTCGTGCCGTCGCCCAACTCGCCCACCACCACCACGTTCGTACACGGCCCGGTGCCCTGGTTCGTCACCTTGATCTCGTACATCGCTTCTTTGCCCACCTCCACCGGGTCTTCCACGTCGATCACCTCGAACCGCAGGGCCGGCACCCCTTCCGCCTTCACCTGCGTGTCGCACTTCACCTCCAGCCCCTTCCCCTTGCCGCCTTCCGGCGTGGCCTGGGCGACGGTGCGGATGACCGCGTCGGCCGGGCCGACGCTCCGCAGTTTGAGGGTGAGCGACTTGTTCCCGCCGGCCGTCAGCCCGTTCAGCTTCCACCCGACCGCCTTATTGGTCGGCACGAACGTGCCCCCGTCCGACGCCTGCACCACCTCGAACCCTTCCGGGATGGTGGTCCACACGCTGATCGGGTCGGTGGTGGCGGTGCCGGGGTTGGTCAGGTCGATCTGGTAGGTCGGCTCGGCTTTCACCAGGCATTTGGCCGGGCCGGTCTGCTTGGCCACCAGGAGCGGCTCGACCAGATTCACGTTCGCCTTCGCCGACTCGCCGGGGTTGGTGTCGGCGAACACGGTGAGCGTGCACTGCTGGGCACCCGCCTTCGCCGCCACGCACTCGAGCGTGAGCGTCTTCGTCTGGCCGGCCGGCAGGTTGGACAGCGGGGCCTCGATCACGTTCCCGGCCGCGTGCGTCAGCCCGTCGGTCAGGCGGGCGTGCAGGGTCATGGCCGAGGCCGCCCCGCTGCCCGTGTTCGTCAGTTTGATGGTGAACTGCACCTTCTCGCCCACCCGCACCGTCTCGGCGGCGGTGATGTTCACCCCGATCCGCGGGCGGGTCACCTTCACCTTCGCTTCCACCGCCGACGTGAACGACACCACCGCCCGGCCGCGGACCTCCCCCTCGTCCGACGGCTTCACCGTCACCTTGATCCGCTTCTCCGCCCCGGCGTCCAGGTTGCCCACGGCCCACGCCAGCTTGCCGTCGGTGGTGGCGTCGGCCGGCGGGTCGCTGCTCTGGTACGTCACTCCGACCGGGATTTCCTGCTCCACCCGCACGCCGCCGACGGCCACGGTGCCGGTGTTCTTGACGATCAGCGTGTACGCCAGCGGCTGGCCGACGCCGACGGATTCCGGCATCTCGTACTCCACCGACACGCTCGGCGCGTGCTTGGCCGACAGGCTTGTCGCGCTCGGCACCCCGGCGGGCGCGGGCGTGAGGGCCGGCGGGGTGGGCGACACGAGCGGGGTCGTGGTTTCGAAGGGCTTGGGCGAATCGACCGGCTTGAGCGGGGTGGCCGGCGTCCGTTCGGTGGTCACGCTCGGCGGCGGCACCGGGATCGGCTCGCCCACCGGGGTGATGGCCGGCGACGGCTTCGGCGCGTCCAGCTTCGGCATTTCCGGCAGCGGCGTGCCTTTGGGCGGAATCGGGTCCGCCTTCGGCAGTTCGGCCCTGAGCGGTTCGGCTTCGAGGGCCGACACCGGGCGGACGCCGTCGCCGCTGGCCGAGAACAGTTTCGGCTTGGGCGGCGTCGGGGCTGTGGTCGGTGTGGCCGGAGCCGTGGCCGCCGGACTCGGGGCGACGGTGCCGGGGTAGTACTTCGGCGCGGGCGGAGCCTGGGCCGACGCCACCCCGCCGGTCAGGGCGGCCACGACCGCCGCGGCGGCCCACGTCATCCGGAACAACAGTCGGGTGCGCACGGTTCGATCCCCCCTGAAAGCAACGCCGCGTCCGGCATGAGTTCGACCGACCGGCCGGCACACCCCGCCCCCCGACGGTGTGTGCCGACCCGGTCGCCACCGGGCAAGTGGTCTGAGTAGGTGCCGCCTGCCGGGCGGCACTGTGTTCCAACCGTGCCGCCCGGCAGGCGGCACCTACTTCACGGCCCTGGGGCCGGGTACTTGATCGCGTTCTTCGCCGTCTTCGCCATGACCGCGTCACTCAGGTCGATGCCGGTGTGCTCGCACAGCAGGAACAGCACGTTGGCGATGTCGGCCAGTTCGTCGGCGATCCGCTCCCGCTGACCCGGGTCGCTACTCGCGGCCACGGACTCGTCCGCCGTCAGCCAGCGGTAGATTTCGCACAGCTCGCCCACCTCGCTGGCCAGGCAGAGCGTCAGGTTCTTCGGCGTGTGGTACGGGTCCCACGCGCGGGCGGCGGCGAACCGCCGCATGTTCTGCCGCAGGGCCGCGACGGTGGTGGTGGCATCGGCCATCGCCGGGTCGGGCCTCGGGGCGTGTCCGCGGCATTCGCGGGGGCGCAGTGCTGGCAAACAAGAGGGCGGGACAATACCGCGACCGGCGGGGGTGTCAACGGAGATGCGGGCGAAGTTGGCGATTCACGGACGGAAGCTGGGGGAAGTGCGGAGGAACGCAAAGGTGAACCGGCGGCGTCAGCCGCCTGGGTGAGTTCCCTACGGGAGGGAGACCACACCCAGGCGGCTGACGCCGCCGGTTCACCAGACCGTCGCGGCCTTACTTGCCTTACTTGCCCTTCTTGATCTCCTCGACCGCCTTCTCGACCTCCTTGCGGATCTGCTCGTTCGGGGCCGCCTCGATGGCCTTCTTGCCGAACGCGACGGCCTTGTCCTTGTCGCCGGCGGCGGTGTAGATCTCGACGGCCGCCATGAGCAGTTGCAGGTTCTTCTCGTCATACCTGAGCGCCGTCTCGAGTGCCTTCACGCCCACGTCGAAGTGCTTCTTGTCCGGGTTCGCCTTCTTGTCCGCGAACCCGAGGGCGTACACGGCCGGCACCGCCTTCTTCTTCTTGTCCGACTCGGCGATGAGCGCCTCGGCGATCGGCTTGGCGTCGTCGAACTTCTTCAACTCCATCAGCAGGCCCATGTGCATCCCCCGCACGTCGTCCCCTTTCGCCTTCTCCGGGTGCTTCTTCATGAACTCGCCCAGCTTGGCCAGCATGGCGTCGGGCGACTTCTCGTCGAACACCTTCTCCAGCTCCTTCTCCCGCGCCTCCATCGCGTCGGCGTCGGCTTTGCCCTTCCACGTGCCGTCGAGCACCTTCGGCAGCACCTCGTCCAGGTTGTTCGGGTGGCCGATGTACTCCACCTTGCCGCTCTTGCCGATCACGAACGAGCACGGGATGCCGTCCTGCCCGGCCGCCTCCATGTACGCGTCGTTCGTCTCCTTCCCGTCGCTGTACCCGACCACGTACCCGAGCTTCTCGCCCTTGTTCTTCTCCACGAACGCCGCCACCGACTTCTGGTTGTTCCCGCGCTCGTCCTTGTTCGTCAGGCCGATGACCACCAGCCCCTTGGCGGCGTTCACCTTCGCCAGTTCGGTCAGGTGCGGCATGGCCCCGATGCACGGCCCACACCAGGTGGCCCAGAACTCGAGGATGTACACTTTGTCCTTCTCGAACGTCTTCGGCTCGCTGCCGTTCATCCACTCCGTCACCTTCAGGGCCGGGGCGGCGTCGCCCACGCCCAGTTTCGGCTTCTTGTCGTCCTTCTTCTCCTGGGCGAACCCGCCGGCCGCCGACAGGGCGACGACCAGCAGGGCGGCGAACACTTTCCGCATGACGGTGTATCTCGTAGGGAGGTCAACGGGCGTTGCCCGGCCGCCGCCGGGTCAGCCCATCTTATGGACGATCCGCCCGTCCGATTCCTTCACCACGCTACCCCCGGCATCACTGCCGGGGGTCACCTTGAGGCCCCGCGTGCTCACCCGCCTCCGCCGGTTCGTGCTGCTGCTCACGTTCGCCGTCTGGCAGGGCGGGTTCGTGTTCTACGCCGCGGTGGTGGTGCCGACCGGCACCGAGATTCACGGGCACTTCGGTCAAGGGCTGGTGACCCAGCGGGTGACCAACTGGCTGAACCTGTTCGGCCTGCTCTGCCACATCGCGTACTTCTGGGATCATTGGGGTGAGCAAAGGGATCAGGGGAAAGCCGCGCGTCGTCGCAGTCGGTGGAAGTGGTGGCTCTGGGGGGCGAGCCTGGCGATGCTGAACGGGCTGGCCTTTCTGCACCTGAAGATGGATGCGCTGATCGACCCGATGGCAGGAGTGGCCGACGACTTCCGCGGCTGGCACATCGCGTACCTGTGGGTGAGTACCGGTCAGTGGCTGATCGCGGGGGTGCTGGGGTGGGCAACCCTGACGGGCCGTGAGCCGGCTCGCGGTGACGTGCATTTCGCTCGCCCGCCGGTACACTGATCGCACGCCGACTTCGGGTCAGGAGCCGCCCTCCCATGCCAGCCGCACGCGACGACGACGACACCCCGGCGGACGAGCCGAAATCGTCCCGCGGGCCGAAGAGGCGATTCGAAGAGCGGGATGACAAGGATGACGACGACGACCGTCCCCGCAAGAAGCGACCGCGGGACGCGGACGACGACGACGACGCGCCGAAAAGGAAGCGGCGAAACGACGACGAGGATGACACGCCGAAGAAGAAGCGGCGGGCGGCCGACGACGGCCCGCGGGTGAAGGCGAACGACAACATCCCGATCGTCATGCTGCTGGCGTTCATCGGCAGCGCGGTGGCCCTGCTGGTCATCTGCGCCGGGTGCGGGTGGTGGTCGTTCGACTGGCTGGTGGGCGGGGGCGAGGGGGTTGCCAGCGGCGGGAACGAGTTCGAGGTGTCGAACGTCACCCGCACGCCTGGGTTCGGCGCGTTCAACCCGCCAAGCGTCGGCTGGACGGTCACGCAGAAGCAGAACCCGAGCGGCGACAAGGGGCAGTATTACGTCGTGATGAAAAGCGGCAGCGGGCAAACCGCGACCCAACAGATTTACCCCGGTAACAAAGGGTGGTCCCAGAGTAGTAGCGGTTCGCAACAGATGCTGAAGGGGAGCAGCGGCAAACTGGAGGTGTGGGTGGAGAAGCGGCCGAACCCGGTGGCCACGGGCAAGGTGGTGTCGAACGTGGTCACGCTCGCGCAGTAAGCAGGTTGGCGAACCCCGGCAGTGATGCCGGGGGTAGTTGCGTCCGTCACCCCCGGCATCACTGCCGGGGGTCACCGTATCGCTCACATCCCCCGCTCGCTCCCCTTCGGGGCGAACCGACGGTTGGAGTCGAACAGGCCGGCGAACACCGGGTCGGTCAGGTAGTTCGCCCGGCGGTGGCGGCTCAGCCCGCTGTCGGCGAACGACACGGCCATCTCGCCCGGCGGCATCCGCGGCAAATCGAGCGCGTCTTCGCCCAGCACTTCCAGCCACGCCGTTCGCGCCGTCCCGTGCCGCGGCAGGCCGAACGCCTGCATGGCCGCCGAGTTCGACACCATCGTCGTCCAGTCGTTCGGGTAGAGCGTCCGCAGTTGGCCGAGGTCTTGCCAGAAGGTCCAGCACTGCAACCCGTACCCGCGGAGCAGCGTCATCGCCGTGCGGAGGAGCGGCATCTCGCCAAGCTGCGCCGCTTCGTCCACCACGAACAGCGTCCGCAGGTCGGGCAGCCGCGTCCGCCGCAGCACGGCCGTCAGCAGGGTGGCCACCCACGCCCGCAGCACCGCCCGGTGGCTCTCCAGCTTCTCCGGCGGGATGACCAGGTAGATCGTCACCGGGTCGCCGGCGATCAGTTGCTTCAGGTCGAACGACGACGTCTCCATCGCCTTGCTCACCACCTCGCTGCCCAGGCACTTCATGTACGTGCAGGCGGTGGTGCGGATGCACGGGCGGGTCTTGTCCGACGGGGCGCTCAGGTACGCCACGAACTCGTCGCGGGCCAGCGGGTTCTTCACCTCGCCCTTGTCCAGCCAGGTGGCGATGTTGTAGTCCAGGTCGTCCATGTACAGCAGCTTGCGGAGGGCGCTCGGGTTGCGGTCCTCTTCGTTCCCCCCGGTGGCCAGGTGGGCGATCAGCCCGGCCGCCAGCCCCTTGCCGGTGTCGTCCCAGTAGCGGTCCGTGCTGAAGTTGTGATCGACGGCGAACTGCGCCGCCAGCATCTCCGCGTCCGACTCCGGGTCGGCCCCCGGCAGGCGGAACAGGTCGAACGGGTTGAGCGAGTCGGACGGGTGCCCCCTGCCGGCCACCAGCCCGAACGGGTCGAGCACCACCACCTTCTGCCCCATCTCACGGCGGCGGCGGGCGGTCACTTGCGTCAGTTCGCCCTTGATGTCGATGGCGATGACCGAGCCGGGGTACGTCAGCAGGTTCGGGATGATCACCCCGACGCCCTTGCCGCCGCCGGTCGGGGCGATGGTCATCAGGTGGCCGTCGCCCTTGTACAGGAGCGGTTCGGGCGCGTCGTCGGGGGCGGGCGGCGGCTGATCGCGGAGGGCGTGGAAGCCGACCTCCTTGCTCCCGTCGGTGCCGGTCCAGCCGAGGAAGAGCGAGCCGGGCGGCCAGTCCGGGCCGACGACCGGGGCCTTCGCCTTCCCCCGCCGGCGGTTCGACTTGCCGGTCGGGTCGGGGGGCGGGGTGGGCATCGGCGTCCTCCGAGGGTGCGTGTCCTGCTCTACCGACCCATCATACGCTCCGCACCGGCCGGGAGGATGGGTGTTGATGGGGGTGAGGGCACCAATACACTGCACCCACCCATGAAGATCACCCGCGTCGAGACCGACCTGCTCCGCGTCCCGCTACCGCGGCCGGTGCCCCTGCCCGGTTCGCAAGACGTGCGCACGGCCACGCACGTCGATGTCGTGGTGGTGCGCCTGCTGACCGACACCCCGCACGTGGGCATCGGCTTCGCCGACAGCTTCGGCGGTGGTGCCGCCGTGCGGGCCGTCATCGACACCCAACTGTCCGCCGTCGTGGTGGGTGAAAGCCCGATGCGGAGCGAGTGGCTGTTCGCCAAAATGCGGGCGGAACTGGAGAGCGTGGGGTTCGGCGGGCCGGCGGCGCGGGCGTGTGCGGCCGTGGACATCGCCGGGTGGGACGCGAAGGGCAAGGCCGCAGGCGTGCCGGTGTACCAATTGCTCGGCGGGTATCGCACGCAGATTAAGGCGATCACCGTCGGCGTGGCGACCCCCGCGGTCGGGTTGAAGCAGGCGGTGAAGGAGGCGAAGGCGGCGCTCGACCGCGGGTCGGCCGGCATCCAGGTGGACGTGGGCACGCAAGACCCCGACCTGGACTACGACCGCCTGCGACAGCTCCGCGACGAGATCCCCGACGGCGCGTGGTTCGAGGTGAACGCCGGCGGGCGGTACGACTTCGCCACGGCCGTCTGGCTCGGCACCGTGGGGGCGGACGAACTCGGCGTGGACGGCTTCGGCGACCCGCTACGGGCCGACGACGTGAACCTGCGGCGGCTGACCGACCGGCTGAACGTGGGCGTGTCGGTCGGCGGCATGTTCGACCGCGTGGAAGACTTCACCCGCGTGATCGACGCCGGCGGGATCGAGAGCGTTCGCATCGACCCGATGCGGCTGGGCGGCCTCACCCCGGCCCGCAAGGTGGCTCTCGCGGCCGAACTGAAACAGGTGGCGATCTACCCCGTGCGCGTCGCGGAGATCGGCACGCACCTGAGCGCCGGCTGCGTGTACGGCCGCATGTGCGAGCACGTCGATTGGTTCGCCGGGGTGTTCAGCGACGGCCCGCGGTTCAGCAACGGCCAGTTGTACGTGAGCGACACACCGGGGCTGGGAATCAGTGTGAAGGACGATGTGAGTCAGTGGC
>JANNDF010000472.1:0-11580 GCA_031387445.1 Planctomycetia bacterium | reverse complement strand
CGCCCGCCACAGCGCGTCGCACGACCCGGTGGTGGTGTCCGGCCCGCTCTACGGCGACGGGGGTTTGTGGGTCCGCCCGGGGGGCTTGTTAACCTAGACGGCGACGCACCCGGGGAACGTGGTGCCGGGGTTCGCCAAGTTGGTCACTTCACCCGCTTGAACACGTAGTAGTGGATGCCCTTCTCCGGCTTGCACTCGGTCAGTTCCTTCCGCCCGTCGTGCGCGTAACACGCCCGCAGGGTGTCCCCGTCGGCGTCCAACTCGTACGCGGCCATGTTCGTACCCCACCTCCGCAGGTTCGGCCGGTCGGGGTCGTAGACGGTGAAGTTGGGCTGCCCAGGCTGCCCAGGCGGGTTCTTCGTGCCGACGTGGACGTACTCGCCCTCGAACACCCAGTCGCGGGCCATCCCGGGGTTGGGGGCGGGCGCGGCGCCGTCCGAGCTGAACGCGGCCAGTACCCACACCCCGTCCGGCTTGGACGGCGGGCTTTTCTTGAGTGCCTTCGGCACCGGGGCAGCCGCGGCCACACCGACAGTCACCAGCATGAGCAAAGCGGCAGCACGCATGACGCACCTCGTGGGGGGAACGGTCACTCCTCCTTCACCCGCTCGAACACGTAGTAGTGGATGCCCGCGCCCGGCTTGCACTCGGTCAGTTCCTTCCGCCCGTCGTGCGCGTAGCACGCCCGCAGGGTGTCCCCGTCCACCTCGTACACGGCCGGCAGCGTCCCCCACTTCCGCAGGTGCGGGCGGTCCGGGTCGGTGATGGTGAAATTGGCCGCCCCGGTCAGCGACGGCCGGCCACTTTTCGCGCACGCGTACTTTTCCCCTTCGATGAGGGTGTGGCGGTCGAAGCTGGCCAGCACCGTGTCACTGGTGCCGTCCAGAATGATCTCCTTGAGATACCAGTGGCCGTCCGGGGAGGCGTTCGCCTTCTTCACCGCCTTCGGCACCGGCGCGGCGAATACCGGCACGGCGAGCAGCAGCAACACGAACAGCGGTCGCATGGGAGGAACCTCCGGAACGGTCACTTCACTTCCTTCACCCGCTTGAACTCGTAGTAGTACACGCCGTTCGCCGGCTTGCACTCGGTGATCGTCGCTTTCAGGTCGAGGGCGTAGCACCACCGCAGCGTGTCGCCGTCCAGTTCCAGGACGGCCGAATACTGGACCCCGCCGGTGTCGTAAGTGCGCAAGTTCGGCTGCTTCTCGTCACGGGCGCGGATGGTGTGCTTCAACTCTTCGCGGAGTACCTCCTCGACCGACGACTTGCCGATCGACATGCGGTCGCCGTCGATCCGCCGGTACATCGGCTTCGGGATGGTGTACTTCATCGCCCCGTTGTGCCCGTTGAACTCCACCCACTCCCAGACGCCGTCCTCGGTGGCGGTCTTCTTCAGCGCCTTCGGCACCGGGGCCGCGACCACCGGCAGTGCGAACAGCAGTAGCACGAACAGCGGCCGCATCGCTCACTCCTTCCGCGTCGGGATCTTGCCTATCGCCACGCCCACCCAGCGGGCGGCCGACCACAGCACCACCGCCCCCACACACGATACCACGAACACCGTCATGGCGATGCTCAAGTACCCGGTGATGACGAGCTTGTTACCGGCGTCGCCGAGCTTCTGCCCGTCGGAGATCATCGTCGGGAAGCGTTGTGTCACCAGGCTGGTGGCGGCGGTGAGCGTGGTGCTACACACCCACAGCATGGGCACGATGGTGACGAAGCTCCACTTCCCGCGGCCGACGTTCACCAGCCAGGTGGTGACGACGGCGAGGGCGAGGATGGCGAGCGACTGGTTCGCCACCCCGAACATCGGCCAGATGGTGTCCACGCTGCCGGTGTAGATGAGCCAGCCCCACCCGGCGGTAATCACCCCGCTGGCGATCAGTGCCCCCGGCAGCCAGTCCGGGCGGGCGAACTTCGGGTAGACCTTGCCGACCGTTTCTTGCAACAAGAACCGGCCGATGCGGGTGCCGGCGTCGATGGTGGTGAGGATGAAGAGCGCCTCGAACATGATGGCGAAGTGGTACCAGTACTTCAGCAGCCAGTCGCCGCTCACGCCCATCCAGCGGAAGGTGTCGTCGAACACCACCGACATGCCGACGGCCAGCGTGACCGCCCCGCCGGTGCGCCCGCGGAGCGATTCGCCGCCGACCTGCTCTTCGACCTTGCCCAGGTTCAGGTGGGCCACGTCCTTGCCTTCGGACGCCATCGGCGGGTACTTCTCGTTCATCTCCTGCTGCTTCTTCTGGAACACCTGCACTTTGTCGATGGGCACGTTGATGTCGTAGTAGAGGTCGTTCGGCAGCGCCGCCGAAGCGATCAGGGCGGTCACGCCGACGACGCCTTCGATGAGCATTGCCCCGTAGCCGATGGGCCGCACGTGCGATTCCTTCTCGATCATCTTCGGCGTGGTGCCGCTGCTCACGAGCGAGTGGAACCCGCTCACCGCGCCGCACATGACACAGATGAACACGAACGGGAAGATGTTGCCGGCGAAGGTCGGCCCGCCGTTCTGGTACACCTCGTTCAGCATCGGCGCTTGTAGGGGCGGGTTGGCGATGCACACGCTCGCCACCAGCAGGATGACGGTGCCGATCTTCAGGAAGCTGCTCAGGTAGTCGCGCGGGCCGAGAAGTAACCACACCGGCAGCACCGCCGCGACGAAGCCGTAAATCGCCAGGGCAATCGCCGTCTGCTCCTTGCTGAGCGAGAAGAACGGTTCGAGTGGTGAGCCGGGAATCCACCCGCCGACGACCACCGCACCGAGCGTCAGCGCCCCGCCGATGATCGACCCGGCCAGCACCCCCACCCGCTTCCAGAACTTCATCAACAGCCCGACGAAGATGGCAATCGGGATGGTGCAGGCAATGGTGAACGTGCCCCACGAACTTCCGGGCACCACCTGCGTGCAACCCGGAACGGTGACGTAGGTATTCGATTCGCGGAGACCGTGATTCCACACCTGGTTGCTGAGTGTGTATTTGTTATCGCCCAGTCTCTCGGATTCCTTGTCAACACCACGGATCACGAAGGATTCAGAACGAGTAACGAACGGCTCGTTCGCGGAATACCTCACCTGGCAACCGGATGGGAAATAGAAGTCGTGATGCCCTCCCTCTTTGATGTGGAGGTAGAAACTATCCGCAGGCATGGTGAACCCACGGCCGTAGATCTTTCCTCCAGTTTCGACTTTCTCCGCCGGCACGACGATTTCCATCCCTCCGGGCAGCTTCGCTTCCTCGCCGCCGAGCGCTTTCACCACCACGATGCCCAGGCCCGCGAGCGCGATCACGATGATGAACAGGATGGCCAACGCCGCGATGAGCGATGCCGGCTTGCCCAGTTCGTGCTTCGCAATCTCGGCGATGCTCTTCCCGCCCCGCCGCACGCTCGCCGCCAGCACCAGCATGTCTTGCACCGCCCCGGCCAGGCAGACGCCGATCACCAGCCAGAGCAGCCCCGGCATGTACCCGTACTGAATCGCCAGCACCGGGCCGATGAGCGGGCCGGCCCCGCTGATGGCCGCGAAGTGGTGGCCGAACAGCACCCACTTGTTCGTCGAGTGGTAGTTCTGGCCGTCCGGGTTCGTGGTGGCGGGCGTCGGCCGCTTGTCGTCGAGGCACGCCACCTTCGCCGCCAGGAACTTGCTGTAGAAGCGGTAGGCGATGGCCAGCACGCACAGCACGCCGATCATCACCGGCATGGCGTGCAGGATGAGGCGGGAGGTGCCGTCCGGCAGTTGCTCCCAGTGATAGAGCGTGAGCGCGAAGAGCGACATGGTGTGTCGGGGAGTGGTGGGATCGGGGTGAGGGACAGGGTAGCAGGTGAGGAACGGTTGAAACAGACCTCACCCCCCAACCCCCTCTCCCAGGGGAGAGGGGTGTTCAAGCTGTGCAGGCTCTGGATCCTCCGCAAACGAACCTGCAACGTCTTCGCCTTGAACACCCCCTCTCCCCTGGGAGAGGGGGACGGGGGGTGAGGTCCGAGGAAGCAAACACCTCCGGCCCTTCACTGGCTTGTCCCTCGCTCGCGCGTCGGGCTAACAAGTCGGAGAGGGGGACGGGGGGTGAGGTCCTGGATACCTTTCCCCCACCCCCTCCCCACGGAGCGACCCCATGCGGTTCGCGCTCTCCCTCCTCGCCGTCACGTTCGCGGCTCTCGCGGTCCACGCTGCAGATCCCGCCCCCGGTGAACTCATCAAGGGCAAGTTCGCCGACAGCAAGGTCTTCCCCGGCACCACCCGCGACTACACCGTGTACGTGCCCAGCCAGTACGACGGCAAAACCCCCGCCTGCCTGTGGGTGAACCAGGACGGCGTGCAGTTCATCGCCCCGAAGGTGTTCGACAAACTGATCGCCAGCAAAGACATGCCCGTCACCATCGGCGTGTTCGTCACCCCCGGCGTGCTGCCGGCCGCGAACGCCGACGCTCTGCCGCGGTACAACCGCAGTTTCGAGTACGACGGCCTCGGCGACGGCTACGCCCGCTTCCTGATCGACGAACTGCTGCCCGCGATTGAAAAGCTGAAGACGGCCGACGGCCGCGAGATCAAGCTGAGCAAGAACCCGAACGACCGCGGCATCGGCGGGAGCAGCAGCGGGGCCATCTGCGCGTTCACCGCCGCGTGGGAACGCCCCGACAGCTTCCGCCGGGTGTTCAGCGCCGTCGGCACCTACGTGGGATTGCGGGGCGGGAACGAGTACCCCACGCTGATCCGCAAGAGCGAGCCAAAGCCACTCCGGGTGTTCCTGGAAGACGGCGAAGGCGATCTGAACATCTACGCCGGCGACTGGTGGATGGTGAACCAGGAGATGGAGCGGGCGCTCAAGTTCGCCGGGTACGAGGTGGAGCACAGTTGGACGCCGGTGAAGGAGAAGGACTACGGCAAGCACAACGGCCAGCACGCGACGGAGATCTTCCCCGAGGCGATGAAGTGGCTGTGGAAGGACCACGGCAAGGCGGACATCAAGGCCGGGGCCGGGTCGCCGCAGATGCAACAGGTGCTGGTGCCCGGCGAGGGGTGGAAGTTGGTCGGCGACGGGTACAAGTTTACCGAAGGGCCGATTGCGAACGCGAAGGGCGAAGTGTTCTTCACCGACGTGCCGAACGGCAAGACGTACAAGGTCGGGGCGGACGGCAAACCGACGGTCTGGTCGGAAGACAACGGCAAGGCGAGCGGGTTCGCCTTCGGGGCGGACGGCACGTTCTACGGCTGCGGCGGGTTCGGGCTGGTGAAGTACGACTCGGCACTGAAAACGACGAAGGTGGCCGACGGGTTCGCCGGCAACGACTTCGTGGCGCTGAACAACGGCACCTTTTACGCCACCGCCCCGGCCGGCAACAAGAACGAGATCTATTTCATCGACGCGAAGGGGGAGAAGAAAGCCGTGGACGCCGGCATCAAGTTCCCGAACGGCATCACGACTTCGCCGGATCAAACGCTACTGTACGTCGCCGAGAGCCGCACGCACTGGGTCTGGAGTTTCCAGATTCAGCCCGACGGCACGCTCAAGCACAAGCAGAAGTACTTCCACCTGCACGTTCCGGACACGTCCGACGAAGCCAGTGCCGACGGGCTGAAGGTGGACCGCGACGGGCGGGTGTACGTGGCCACGAACATGGGCGTGCAGTTCTGCGACCAGCCGGGGCGGGTGAACGGCATCATCCCCACGCCGAACGGCAAGTGTGCGAACATCGCGTTCGGCGGGGAGAAGTTCGACACCCTGTACGCCACCTGCGTGGACAAGGTGTACGCTCGCAAGCTGAAAGTGACCGGGTACAACCAGTTCGACAAGCCGCTCCTGCCGAAGAAGCCGGGGCTGTAACCCGCAATCGTTTCCCAGGGCGTTGCCCTGGGCTGAGGGAAAGCGGCCCTTTGGGCCTTCAGGGTTGACCCCACAAGGGCCGAAGGCCCGCCCTCCCTCAGCCCAGGGCATCGCCCTGGGGACACGCCCGCCCTCCCTCAGCCCAGGGCATCGCCCTGGGACAACTGTCACCCGGTCACTCCGTTCCCGGTTCCACTTCCCATCCGGAGCCTGCCATGCGTCGCCTCGTCGTGGTCGCGCTACTCGCCTTCGCCCTGCCGTCGTCGGCCGCGGTGGTGAAGTCGGCCGGGTCGGGCAAGTGGTCGGACGCCAAGACGTGGGACGGCGGGAAACTTCCGGTCGCCGGCGACACAGTCGTCGTCCGGGCGGGTCACGCCGTGACGTTTGACGTGAAGGCGGCGGCCGTGCTGCGGGCGGTGTTCGTCGCCGGCACGCTCGCCTTCGACCCGACCGCCGACACCGAGTTGAACGTCGGCCTGCTGAAAATCCAACGGCACGAGCGGACCGACGAGGACGGCTTCGACACCCCCGGCCACGACGCCGACGCCAAACCGAAGGCCGCCGCCGCCCAACCCGGGTTCACCGCCGCCTGCTTGTGCTGCGACGGCAAACCGGCGCTGCTGGTGGGCACGCCCGAACAGCCCGTCACGAAGTCGGCCGTCATCCGCCTGCACCACCTCGACGGCATGGACCGGGAGAACTGCCCGGCGGTGGTGTGCGCCGGCGGCCGCATGGACTTCCACGGCCGGCCGATGAGCCGCACCTGGGTGAAGCTCGGCAAGGACGCATCCGGCGACACGCTGACGTTGAGTGAAGCTGTCACCGGGTGGACGGCGGGCGACAAGTTGGTCGTCACCACGTCCGCGGCACGGTATGGCGGGAAGGGGAGCGAGGAGCGGACACTGAAGGCGATCAACGGCGCGACGGTGACGCTCGACAAGCCGCTCGACTCGACGCACAGCGGGGAAGGGGAGTTCCGCGCGGAGGTGGCCAACCTGAGCCGCAACGTGGTCGTCGAGTCGGCCACCCCGGACGGCGTCCGCGGGCACACCATGTTCCACCACGGGTCGGCCGGCGGCATCAGCTACGCCGAGTTCCGGCACCTGGGCAAGAAGGGCGTGCTCGGACGCTACCCGGTCCACTTCCACCTGTGCCGCGACACCGCCCGCGGCAGCTC
This sequence comes from Planctomycetia bacterium, assembly GCA_031387445.1. Lineage (GTDB taxonomy): Bacteria > Planctomycetota > Planctomycetia > Gemmatales > Gemmataceae > JALHQU01. The sequence goes on along the minus strand of JANNDF010000472.1, from coordinate 4,573 downwards.
GGTCGTCGGGGCCAGCGTGTGGGACAGCCACAACCGCTTCGTGACGATCCACGGCACCGAGTACCTGGTGGTGCGAGACTGCGTCGGGTATCGCGCGCTCGGGCACGGCTTCTTCCTGGAAGACGGCACCGAGGTGTACAACGTGCTCGACCGCAACCTGGCCGTGCAAGCGACCGAAGCCGAACCGCTGCCGAAGCAGTTGCTGCCGTTCGACAAGAACGAGGGGGCCGGCTTCTGGTGGGCGAACAGCCACAACACGTTCACCCGCAACGTGGCCGCCGAGTGCGACGGGTACGGCTTCCGGTACGAAGCCACCCCGCTCGCCGGCCCCTACGTGAAGGGCGAGAAGCCGAAGCCGCCGGCGTTCGACCTGAAGTTGAGTGTCCGCACGCCCGACGGCACGCGGGTCGACCGGGACATTCGCACCCTGCCGTTCGTGCGGTTCGCCGACAACGAGGCGCACCACATCGGCACCTACGGGCTGAACCTGGGCCAGGACGCCGAGATGGTCGGCCCCGACCGCGACCACCCGTTCGTGGTAAGCGACATGAAAGTGTGGCTGTGCGGGCGGGGGTACACGGTCCACGTGCCGCACGTGAAAATCGACGGCCTGCGGATCCACTGGTGCGGGTACGAGGTGTACCGGGCGCGCTACCGCGGGCAGGACTACGCGAACGTCAAGTTCACCGGCATCAGCGGCAAGTGGACGGTGGCCGGGCTGGACGACTATGTGTCGGTCGGCAAGTTGAACCGCAACCGCCTGCCCGGCTTCCCGGCCGGCACCGGGGCTGGCGGCACGGCGCTCGCTGACCCGGACGTGGAGGCGGTCAAGTTGACACCAATCGACGACCTGCCGCCGATCACCGTCATCACCGGCGTGCGGAAGGAGGGCAAGGGGTTACTCGTCCGCGGCACGGTCTCTGACGACGGCGAAGTCAGCGCCGTCACGGTGAACGGCACGGCAACGAAGTTGACCGGCAGCGAGTGGCAGGTGACGTTGCCGGACGTGAAACCGGGCGAACTGAAACTGACCGTTGTGGCGACCGACGCCGCCAAGAACGCCGAAAAGACCCCGCACGAGCTGACCGTTATCGTGCGGTAGCGGGGGGGCAGGAAAACCGCGACAAGGGTGTGACGGCCCGGCGTTACAATTCCCCCCGGAATCAGCACGCTTTTCAGCCCTTCCCGCCACCATCCCGTGACACGCCGGCCCGCCTCGGTTACAACAGGTAACGCACGGGTAACGCCACCGTCACAAGGGGTTGCGGCGACCACCCCGATGGGTTGGAATAGCCCTATCGTATCGTCAACACTGCACGGGCGCCCGTACTCGCCGGCTTCACGATTCGACCGTAACCCCGGAGGACTTTCGATGACCTTCCGTCTGCCCCGCGTGATGCGAACCCTGGCGGGGATCACCGCCGGGCTGTTCGTCCTCACGTCGGCTCTCACCGCACAGCCGCCCAAGCCGGCCACCCCGGCCACGGCCGAGCCGACGCTCACCCCCGACGAGTTGAAGCTCAAGCAGGAAGAGAACAAGAAGAACTTCGCCCAGTTCAAAGAGGCGCTGTTCCGCCTGGCCACCCGCCTGGAGAAGAGCGAGCGGCCGGAGATGAAGGACCAGGCGAAGGTGATCCGCCAGGCGCTCGACGAGGTGGAGAAGAAGGGCGTGGACGGGCAGTTCGCCCAACTGGTGGCCGGCATCGCCAAGGGCACCTCGGCCATCGACTACAGCAAGCTGGAAGAGTCCGACAAGCAACTGGTCGCCACCCTCCAGGCCATCATGGCCCTGCTGGAGACGGAGAGCGACTCCGCCCGCCTGAAGGCCGAGCGGGAGAAGATCGAAGCCCTCATGAAAGAGCTGAAAGGGCTGATCGACAACCAGAAGTCGAACCAGGCCCGCACCGAGTCGATGAAGGGCGACAAGGACAAGCTGAAGAAGGAACAGGACCGTCTGAAGGACACCGCCAAAGACCTGGCCGACCGCATGGGCGGCAAAGACGGGAAGGACGGCGCCGGCGGCGCGAAGAAGGACGACCGCGCCGAGGGCAAGGCCGAGCCGAAAGGCGGCGAGAAGGCCGGCGACGGCAAGGGCGACACCGCCGAGGCGAAGGGTGAGGGCAAAGAGGCGAAGGGCGAAGGCAAGGAAGGCAAGGAAGGCAAAGACGGCGCCGGCGAAGGCAAGGGCGAAGGGAAAGGCAAAGACGGGAAGGAAGGCGAAGGCAAGGGCAGCGACAAGGAAGGCAAGGAAGGCGCCGGCGAAGGCAAGGGCGAAGGGAAAGGTGACGGCAAGGAAGGCAAAGAGGGTGACGGCAAGGGCAAGCCGAGCGACGGGAAAGGCGACGGCAAGGAAGGCAGTGGCAAGCCGGGCGACGGCGCCAAGCCGGGCGACGGCGGCGCGAAGCCGAGCGACGGCAAGCCTGGCGACGGCGCCAAGCCGGGCGACGGCAAAGGCATGGGCGAAGGGAAGGGCGAAGGCAAGCCGAGCGACGGCGGCGGCAAACCGGGTGAAGGTGCCGGCAAGCCGAGCGAGGGGAAAGGCCAGGGTGAAGGCAAGGGCGGCGGCAAGCCGAGCGAAGGCAAGGGCCAGGGCGGCGAAGGCAAGGGCAGCGGGAAGGAAGGCGGCATGCCGCCGCAGGGTGGTCAACCGGGCGGCGGCAAACCGGGTGGCGGTCAACCCGGCGGCGGCCAACCTCCCCCTCCGGGCGGCGAGCAGAAGAACGAAGCCCCCGGTCGCAAGGAGATTCAGGAAGCCGTCCCGCACCAGGGCGACGCCTCCAAGAAGATCGAAGACGACAAGCGGGCCGACGCCGGCAAGGCGCAAGACAAGGCCATCGACGCGCTCGAGAAGGCGATGAAGAAGCTGGAAGACCGTCTGAAGCAACTCCGCGAGGAGGAGATCAAGAAGCTGCTGGCGAACGTCGAGGCCCGCTGCCAGAAGATGCTGGCCATGCAGATCGACGTGTACGAGAACACCAAGGGCATCGACGCCGCCCGCATCAAGAACGGCGGCGAGATGACCAACGTGGAACGGCAGAAGTCCGGCCAACAGTCGGACAAGGAAGGGGAGATCGTCGCCGAGGCCGAGCGGTGCATGAAGCTGCTCGAGAGCGAAGGGTCGGCCGTCGCCTTCGCCAAGGTGCTCGAAGAGGTCCGCCAGGACATGATCGCCATCCAGCGGCGGCTGAACTCGTCGGTGGTGGACAAGGACACCCAGTCCATCGAGGAGAACGTCATCGCCATGCTGAAGGAGATGGTGGAAGCCCTCAAGAAGCAGCAGCAGGAGATGTCGAAGGACCCGCCGAAGCCGGGCCAGCCCGGCCAGCAGAAGCCGCCGAACCAGAAGCTGATCAACCTGATCGCCGAGCTGAAGCTGATCCGCAGCCTGCAAAGCCAGGTGAACATGCGGACCAAGATGTACGGCGACAAGGAGAAGGCCGAGCAGTCGAAGGACGCGAACGTGCAACTGGAACTGCGGCAACTGTCCGCCCGCCAGGCGAAGCTGCAAGAGATGATCGACAAGATCGCCAGCGGCGAGAACGAGAAGTAAGCGAACGGGCGAGCCGAGCGGCGTGAGCCGCCGGGTTCACCAAACGGCGGCCGGGGGAACTCCCCCCGGCCGCTTTCGTTTTCACACCCCCACCGGATACGATAACCGCACGCCCCACCCCGCGAAGCCCACACCCACCATGCCCGACTTGCAGCCGCTCATCGCCTACCAGATTCACGACACCCCGTCGCGGATGACCCTCTCCCCCGCCCCCATCGAGCGGGAGTGGATGGACGCCGCCAGCCAGCGGTTCCCGTACCGCTGCCTGCCCCTGAACATCGCCAACCAGAACGGGTGGGTGGTCGCCTGTCCCACCCCGTTCCGCGCCTACTGGTACGGCGGGCCGGCCCCGGCCGACGTGGAGGTGCGGTTCGACGGCCCGCCCGACCCGTGCATCCTCAGCCACTTCGGCGTCGGCACCATCACCTTCAGCCTGCCCTTCCTGTTCCGCACCCCGCCGGGCGTGAACCTGTGGGCCAAGGGGCCGAGTAACTGGCCGAAAGACGGCATCCAGCCGCTCGAAGGGGTGATCGAGACCGACTGGGCGAGCAGCACGTTCACCATGAACTGGAAGCTCACCCGCCCGAACGAGTGGATCCGGTTCGACGCCGGCGAGCCGATCTGCATGATCGTGCCCATCCCCCGCGGGTTCGCCGAGGGGTTCGCCCCGCGGATCGAGTTGCTGAAGACGAACCCCGAGTTGCACGAGAAGTACAAGGCGTGGGAGGCCAGCCGCTCGGGCTTCCTGCAAGGGCTGAAATCGAACGACCCGGACGCGGTCAAGCAGGGCTGGCAGAAGGACTACTTCCAGGGCAAGACGGCCGAGGGCGGCACGTTCACCGGCCACCAGACCCGCCTGCACATCCGCGAGTTCGAACAGGGCGGGTGAGCCGATCCGTGTCATCGCCGCGAGCTTGCGAGTGTACTTCCACTGCACGCTCGCAGGCTCGCGGCGATGACAATGCCACCCCTACGGTCAGGAACCTCCAACATGGGCAAACTGTTCGCCGAGTTGAACGACGA
>JANNDF010000410.1:0-5837 GCA_031387445.1 Planctomycetia bacterium | reverse complement strand
GCCCCCCCCCCCCCCCCCCCGCCCCCTTGGGGGCGGCAACTGTCAACACCGTGCTCTCCCCCCCACCCCCGTGTAGGTGCCTAAACGCCGCTCTTGGGAGGCCGCGAAGAGGTCGGGTCACGTCACGGCGATCGGCTCCTCGACGGTGAGCAGGCCGTCGGGCAGCGGGGCCGCGACCAGGTCGGTCAGGAACTCCACCCGCCCGGTGGACACGTCGTACATGGCCCCCACCACGGCAATGTTGCCGTCGTCCATCAACCGGCGGAGGGTGTCACTCGTCTCGGTCACGTCCTTCACCGTTTTCAGCACGTTCTGCCGGGCCACCTCGTCCACCCGCGTCTGCTGCTCGTCCGGGGTGAGGGTGCCGTAGTCTTCGATGAGCGGGAGGGCGGAGGTCCGCACCTGGTCGAGCACCGGGGCCAGGTGCTTCAGGTTGATCGGGTTGTCCTGCCCGGCGGCGGTCAGTTCGACGGCCGCCCGCACCGCCCCGCACTTGGTGTGACCGAGCACCACCACCAGCTTGGCCCCGGCCACGGCGGTGGCGTACTCCATGCTGCCGAAGATCTTGGTGCCGCTCACGTTCCCGGCGATGCGGATGACGAACACGTCGCCCAGGCCCAGGTCGAACAGCAGCTCGGCCGGCGAGCGGCTGTCGATGCAGGTGAGCAGCACGGCCATCGGGTGCTGGCCGGCGGCGGTGGCCATCACCTGCCGGCCCAGGTCGCGTGACAGGCGGCGGCCGCTCAGGAACCGCTCGTTCCCGTCCTTGAGCACCCCCAGCACGTGGGCCGGGGTGAGGGCGTTCTGCACCTCGCGGCTGGTGTAGTCGATGAACAGGGTGCGGTCGGCCAGTTGCGGGTACTTCACCTTGAACCCCCGCAGGCTCACCTTGATCCCGCGGGCCGGGGCGGTGGTGGTGTGGTACTCGGTGATCAGGTCGAAGATGTCCGGGTCGATGTAGTCGGTGTTGGACGCGTCGAGCAGCAGGTGCCCGCCGGCCGGCACGTCGTCCAGCGCCCTGGACAGGGCGGCGCGGTTGAGGAAACTCACCTGGTTGGCCAGGTTGATCCGCACCACCTGCCCGCCCAGGTGCGTCTCCACCACCCGCTCCATCGGCCGCTGCATGTTGCTCCGCAGGATGAACGCGAGGCTCACTGCCAGCCCGATGATCACCCCGATGAGTAGGTCGGTGGCCACGATGGCGGTGACGGTAATGGCGAAGGGGATGAACTGCTCCCACCCCTCTTTCCACATCTTCTTGATGAGCTTCAGGCTGAACAACTTCAGGCCGGTGACGATGAGGATGGCGGCCAGGCACGACAGGGGGATGAAGTTGAGGGCGGCGGCGGCGAACACCACGCACACGCACAGCAGGACGCCGTGCCAGATGGCCGCCAGCTTGGTCTGCCCGCCGGCGTGGATGTTCACCGAACTGCGGACGATGACGGACGTGACCGGCAGGCCGCCGATCAGCCCGCACGTCACGTTCCCCACCCCCTGGGCCACCAACTCGCGGCTGCTCGGGCTGTCCCGCCGCTTCGGGTCCAGCTTGTCCACCGCCTCCAGGTTGAGCAGCGTTTCGAGCGAGGCGACGGCCGCGATCACCACCGCCGCCGTCCACACCGCCCCCTGGTTCCACTGGCTCCAGTCCGGGAACGTCAACTGCTTGAACACGTCGCTCGGGGTGTCGATCTTCACGCTCACCAGGTGCGAGTCGCCGGTGACGGCCAGCGGGGCGCCGGTGGTGCCGGCCAGCCACTTGAAGAACTCGTTCAGCGCCACCCCGAACAGCACCACCACCAGCGGGGCCGGGATGAGCGACGCCTTCAGCAGCTTCACCCGGTCCCACAGCAGCAGCAGCGCGACCGAGAACACGCCGATGACCAGCGACCCGATCTTGAAGTCGTCGAGGGCGGCGAGCAGTTCGGAGAACGTGTTCTCCTGGTCCGACTGGAAGAAGGAGAACTCCCCTTCCGCCCCTTTGTCGTGCCCGACCAGGTGGGGCAGTTGCTTCAGGATGAGGATGACGCCGATGGCGGCGAGCAGCCCGTTGATGACCGACGACGGCACGTACCGCGCGAGGAAGCCGGCCTTCAACAGGCCGAGGCCGATCTGGATCACCCCGGCCAGGACGAGCGCGAGCAGGAACGTCTGGAACGAGCCGAGCTGGAGCACCTGGGCGGCGACCACGGCCGTCAGGCCGGCGGCCGGCCCGCTCACGCTCGTGTGCGACCCGCTGAGCGCGCCCACCAGGATGCCGCCGACGATGCCGGCGATCAGCCCGGCGAAGATGGGCACGTTCTTGTCCGGCGGGATCTCTTTCGCCCCGCTGGCGTGCGCCTCGGTCGCCTCGCCGAGCAGCCCGTGCTTCTCCCCCTTCGGGTCGGCCCGCGAGGCCATTGCCACCCCCAGGCAGAGCGGCAACGCCACCAGGAACACCACTAGCCCGGACACCAGATCCCGCGGCAGCGTGCGGGCGAGTGGTTCCTTCGTCGAATTCATGACGCGGCTTCCTCTGGGGCGGGGGCGGGGGCGGGTGCGGGCGTTATACGGCACCCCGGTGTGAAGCACAAACCGGAATCCGATGGGGCTTCACCCCGCCCACACGCGGCGTACAGTCTCTGCATGGCCGAACCCGAACCGACCGCCGAGCGGTTGCCGATGGCGTCACGGGCCGTGCCGAGAACGGTGCGGGTCCGCCGCGACGACCTCGCCCCCGAACCGAGCGACGAGCCGACCGGCCCGCCGAAGGTGCTGTTCTGGTGCCGCCTGGCGTGCGTGCCGATCATCCTGGCGGCCGCGTACACGGCCGTGGGCGTGCTGTGGCGCATCCTCGACGACGAACCGCGGTGGGATCGCATCGCCCTCCTGGCGGTCAGCCTGCTGGTGTTCATCGCGTACACCCTGCCGATGTGGTGGCGGCGGCCGCAGTGGTGGCACTGGATCTACGGGCTGGCGCTGCTCTTCCCCCCGCTCGTCCCGCCCCTGACCCCGTTCGCCGCCGTGCTGCTCGTGTTCTGGTTCATGCCGCGGACGGTGCGGTTCTTCCGCCACCCGCCGGCCAGCTACTCCGTCGATCCGCCCCCACCACCTGAAGGCACGGTCGTTCCGGTCGATCCGCCGGGCGTGCTGTTCGCGTTGCGGTGGATGTGCCTGCTCGGGTGCGGGGCGTGCCTGCTGGCGCTGCCGGTGGTGGCGGTCACCCACGCCGCCGACCCGAACCCCGGTTGGGGCGTACTCTGGTGGCTGGGCGGGTTCGCCGGGGCGTTCGTGCTGTTCGCCGTGCCGCTGTTCGCCCGCACCCCGCGGCCGTGGGTGTGGTGGTACGGGCTGGTGCTGCTGGTGGTGTGCTCGCTGTCGCTGTACTTCACCCTTCTGGCGGTGCCGATCCTGATGGCGTGGCTGCTGAAGGGGGTGCGGGGGTATTACAGCGGTGCTTTGGCGAACCCCGGCAGTCATGCCGGGGGGGGGTTGCGGACAGAAGCACCCCCGGCATGACTGCCGGGGTTCACCGTGCGGGGTTGTAACCACCAGTAGCACGGCACCGCCAGTCGGCGTATCATCGGTCGGCCCACCGCCGGAGGCTCTCCCATGCGTCGCTCACTGCTCCTGCTGTTCGCGCTCCCGCTCTTGTTGTGGGTGGCAACGCCCCCCACACCCCCTGCGCTCGCGGCCCCGATCCCGAAAGAGACCGAGGCGCAGAAGTTGGCCCGGCTGTACGGCACCCCGGTCGATCCGGCGAAGGACTGCAAGTTCACCCTGGACGGGGAGAAGCTGACCATCACCGCCGGCAAGGGGGATCACGACCTGGCGGTGCAGAGCAAGGAGATGAACGCCCCGCGGGTGCTGAAGGAGATCGAGGGCGACTTCGAGATGAAGGTGAAGGTGTCCGGCGAGTACCCGAAGGGGGCGAAGGGGGCGAGCGAGAAGCGGACGCTGGTGTTCTACGGGCACGGCCTGCTGGTGTGGGACGACGACAACAACTACGTGCGGCTGGAAAAGGCGTATGTGGACCGGTTGGACGGTACCCCGACGTACACTTACGGCAGTTGGGAACTGTTCGCCGGCGGGGAGTGGAAGCGGCAGGGCGCCCAGTCCGACTTCACGTTCGACACGACCGACACCGCCTACTTCAAGCTGGCCCGCAAGGGGGGCACGTTCACCGCCAGCATCAGCAAGTGCGGCAAGGTGTGGAAAGACCTCGACCCCATCGAGGCCGAGATGGGCAAGAAGCTGAAGGTGGGCGTGGCCGCCGTCCACATCTGCGACACCGCCTTCGACGCCGTGTTCGAGGGGTACGAGATGAAGGCGACGAAGATCAAGGAAGAGAAGCCGGCCGAGGAGAAGAAGGACAAGTAGGACAACCACCACCGGGCGAGCCGAGCGGCGTGAGCCGCCGGGTTCCTGGTCTACACCCGGCTCCTCACGGGGCACGGCTCGCCACGAGACTCCCCCATGACCCGCACCCTGTTCGCACTGCTGTTGCTCCCCGCCCTGTGCCTCGCCGCCCCGGTGCCCAAGACGAACGGGGTGAAGAAGATCGAGGACGTGTACGGCACGCCGGCCGAGCTGAGCGGGGTGACGTGCGAGATGACCCGCAAGGACGAGCTGAAGGCGACGGTAGGGAAAGAAGCCGCTGCCGCCGCGAACGAGAGCAAGGTCCGCGCGCTCGCCACCCGCACCGTCGAGGGCGACTTCGAGTTGACCGTGCGGGTCACGCACAGCCCGCCGAACGCGGCCGACCTGGCGACCGGCAACGGCGTGGCGACGGTGTTCGCCGGCATCAGCCTGTTCGCCGAGAACAGCCCGAAGCACACGCTGACGCTGCTGCACAAGCACCTGAAGCAGGGCGACACCTGGAAGAGCGGGCTGAGCATGAACTCCCAGCACCCGCGGGGTGGGAGTGGCACCGGCCGGGCGAACGTCAAACTGGAAGACCAACCGCTGTACCTGCGGCTCACCCGCAAGGGCGACGATTTCACCTCGCAGACGAGCACCGACGGCAAGAAGTGGCAGGGGTTCGGCACGCACAAGGTGACAGGCTTCGGCCCGGTGGTCGTCGGCCCGGTGGCCACCCACAACACCACCGGCGAGTACGCCGTCACGTTCGACGAGTACGTCATCAAGCCGCTGACCGAGGAGAAGAAGTGAGGCTCACCGTCGCCGTTCTCCTGCTCGTCGGCGTCGCGGTTGCCGCCCCGGTGCCGAAGGTGGTGCCGGGGATGGCGGGCGTGTTCGGGGAACTCACCGACAAGGAGTCCGATTGCACCTTCGACATGCAGAAGGGCGGGGCACTGAAAGTCGGTGTGCCGGCCGCCGAGCCGGGCACGAAGGTGCCGTGGAAACCGCAGGTGGCCAAAACCGTCAAAGGCGATTTCGTCGTCACCGTGCGGGTGACGACGGCGGTTGCGGAGGACGCCCGGGCGGGCGAGGGGAAAGAGCCGTTCGTGTCGACCGGGGTGTCGGTCTGCCATGGGGACGCCAAAGGCCCGCGGTACTGCCTGCAATACACGCTGACGGCGGAAACCGCGAACGGCAAGACGAAGTGGCGGGACAGTGTGGACGGCGAGTTGAAGTTCTCCAGCGGCGGCGGGACCGGGCGACGGGATATGGACGTCACCCCCGGTCGGTCGGCGGTCGCCCTCCGGCTCACCCGCAAGGGGGATGAGTTCGTCACCGATTATCATTGTGGTGACGCGAAGTGGGTGCGGCTGACCACCGAGCGGGTGGCAGACCTGGAAGACTCGTTGGAGGTCGGTCCGGTGGCCTTCGGGAATGTCGACCAGGCGTTCTCCGTCACCTTTGACCAGTACGAGATCAAGCTGCTGAAGGACGAG
>JANNDF010000403.1:0-2365 GCA_031387445.1 Planctomycetia bacterium | reverse complement strand
ATTCAACCACCCGGCGGCTCACGCCGCTCGGCTCGCCAAAATCAGATCGGATCAGTTCGAGAATTCGGGCCGGCGTTTATCGAGTTGGGCCTGCAACCGGGCGACGATGCTGCTGTGCATTTGGCTGACACGGCTCTCGCTCAGGTTGAGCGTTGCCCCGATCTCCTTCATTGTCATCTCCTCGTAGTAGTAGAGGATGACGATCAGTCGCTCGTTGCGGTTCAGCCCGCGGGTGACGAGACGCATCAGGTCGCGGTTCTGGAGCCGTCCGGTCGGGTCTTCGGACTTCTTGTCTTCCAGGATGTCGATCTCGCGCACGTCCTTGTAACTGTCCGTCTCGTACCACTTCTTGTTCAGCGACACGAGGTTGACCGCGGTCGCCTCGCCGACGAATGCCTCGATCTGCTCCATCGGCACGCCGAGCTTCTGGGACAGCTCCTCGCGGGTGGGCGGTCGGCCGAGCGACACCTCGAGCTGCTTGCGGGCGGCCTCGCACTTGCTCTGCTTGCTCCGCACCAGCCGGGGCACCCAGTCCATGCTCCGCAGTTCGTCGAGCATGGCCCCGCGGATCCGCGGCACGCAGTACGTCTCGAACTTCACCCCACGTTCCAGGTCGAAGGCGTCCACCGCGTCCATCAGGCCGAACGTGCCGGCACTAATCAGGTCGTCCAGATCGACGCCGTCGGGCAGCCGCTGCCAGATGCGCTCGGCATTGTATTTCACCAGCGGGAGGTAGTTCTCCAACAGTCGGTTCCGCAGTTCGACCGTCGGGTGTGCCCGATAGTCTCGCCAGATCTGGGCGAGGTCGGCTTCGGCTACGCGCGTCACCATCGGATCCTCCCTGATGAGCGGCTCGGTGTCGGCCCACCCGCGAGCGGGTGGGGAACGAACACGGGGAGCGCATCCAATCTGCGGTCCCGCGGTCGTCACGACGCGACTGAGCCAATCCCCCCGGGTGCCGAGCGGGAAGTATCCGGCACCGCTCCGCGATTATCGGCCACGATCCGCGAGCGGGTGCAACAGACCCGCTCGGGTGACGGCCGAAATCGGAAGCCCCCCTCCGCACCACGCCCACAGCGGGCGCGACCGCGCCACGCCTCGCCCCTAGGCGCAGGCCGCAAGCCTTCGCCCACTTCGCGCCCGACGCCGGCGGGTGATTCCCCAATCACTCGCCAATCGGCCCGCTGCTGTGTGGTGTTCGAGCGGGTTGATACCGGCGGAATGTGCGGCTGTCGATGGGTAAAAATTGCAATGAGTGGGAAGTCGCGGTCTGTGACAAGCCGGGTGACACACTCACCCGCCGGCTCACGCCGCTCGGCTCGCCCATACCTCTCGGCTGTCTACAACAGCCCCACTCCCGCACCTCCCCAGAGCTGGTCCATGTCCGCAGTCACCCTCGCCGACGTTCGCGCCGCCGCCGACCGCATCCGCCCGTTCGTGTCGCACACGCCGGTTCACACGTCGGGCACGATGGACCACCTCAGCGGGCGGCGGCTGTTCTTCAAGTGCGAGAATTTCCAGAAGACTGGCAGCTTCAAATACCGCGGGGCGACGAACGCAGTGCAGAAGTTGGACGCCGCCACCGCCGCCCGCGGGGTGGTGACGCACAGCAGCGGGAACCACGCGCAGGCGCTGGCGCTCGCGGCGAAGGTGCGGGGCATCCCGGCGACCGTGGTGATGCCGCGAACGTCGGCCGCCGTGAAGAAGCAGGCCGTGATCGGCTACGGCGGGCGTGTGATCGAGTGCGAACCGACCGTGACTGACCGGTTGCGGGTGGTGAACGAAATCGCCGCCGAAACCGGAGCCACCCTGATTCCCCCCTACGACCACCCGGACGTGATCGCGGGACAGGGGACTGCCGCACTCGAACTGCTCGCGGATGTGCCGGAGTTGGACGCGGTGGTGGTGCCGGTCGGCGGCGGCGGGATGCTGAGCGGGTACTGCATCGCCATCAAGGGAACGAAACCCGAAGTGCGGGTGTACGGGGCGGAACCGCTGAACGCGAACGACGCGGCGCAGTCGCTCGCCACGGGCGAGCGGCAGCCGCCACTGCCGCCGACCAGCATCGCCGACGGCCTGCTCACGAACCTGGGCGAACTGACGTGGCCGATCATCCGCGAGCACGTCGAAGCCGTCTGCACTGTGGGCGAGCACGAGATCGTGTCCGCGATGCGGCTGGTGTGGGAGCGGATGAAGCTGGTGATCGAACCGAGCGCGGCCGTCGGCGTGGCGGTGGTACTCGGCGAGGCGTTCAAAGCCACGAATGCCGAGCGCGTCGGCGTGGTCCTGTGCGGCGGCAACGTCAGCCTCGACAAACTGTACTGGTGAACCATTCCTGGAACCGCCGGGGGGGGGGGGGGGGGGG
>JANNDF010000379.1:0-2686 GCA_031387445.1 Planctomycetia bacterium | reverse complement strand
CGTGCGAGCGGCCGGCCGTGCCATTCGCACGCTCGCGGCGACGACGGTTCCGGCCTCACTTGCCGCCCGGCGGGACGTGCTTGGTCAGCCAGCCGAACACCTCCTTGTGCCAGTGGTCGCTGTTCTTCGGCTTCAGCACCCAGTGCCCTTCGTCGGGGAAGTTCACGAACCGGCTCGGCACCTTCTGCCGCTGGAGCGCGCTGAACAACTCGTGCCCCTGCCCGATCGGGCAGCGGAAGTCGTAGTCGTTGTGGATGACCAGCATCGGCGTCTTGTGCTTGGCCATCTCGCCCGCCCGCTTGTGCGGGCTGAACTCGGCGTACTTGCCCGGCTTCTCCCAGGGCAGCCCCTGGTGCTCCCACTCGTCGAACCACAGTTCGTCCGTCGTGCCCCACATGCTCTCGAAGTTGTAAACGGAGCAGTGCGTGATGAGGCACTTGAACCGCTTGCTGACGTCGTTCACCGCGAACCAGTCCATCATGTACCCGCCGAAGCTGGCCCCGGCCGCCCCGATGCGGTCCTTGTCCACGTACGGCAGCTTCTCGACGTAATCCAACCCGGCCACCAGATCGCGGTAGCACTTGCCGCCCCAGTCGCCGGCGATCTCGTCCACGAACTTCTGGCCGAAGCCGGTGCTCCCCCGCGGGTTCGGCATCACCACCACGTACCCCTGGGCGGCCCACGCCTGCGGGTTCCAGCGGAAGCTCCAGCCGTCTTCCCACGCCCCCTGCGGCCCGCCGTGAACGAGGAACGCCACCGGCCACTTCTTCTTGTCGTCGAACCCCGGCGGCTTCAGCACCCACATCTGCATCTCGCCGTCTTCGATCTTCACCTTGACCGATTCGGGCCGGGGCAGGTCGAGTTCGGCGAGCAGCGGTTCGTTCACCTTGCTCACCTTCGCCTCGGTCATCTTCCCGTTCGTCCAGGTCATCGCCCACGCATCGGCCGGTGCCGACATCGCCACGTGGCTGAACGCGGCGGCGTTCCCGTCGGCGGAGAAGTTCACCCCGCCGGCGGAACCGAACGCGAGCGGTTCCTGGGTGATGCTGCCGCTCAGCGGAAGGTAGTTGATGAAGCTCCGACCGTCGGCGTCGGCGACGAACGCGAGCGTGTCGTTGGTCCGCCACACGAACTCGTTCACCGAAATGTCTTTCGCCCCGGTGGTGTTGGTCGCTTTCCTCGCGAACGTGCCGTCCGGGTTCACGTCCACCACCAGGATGTCCCACTTGTCGGCCTCGTAACCCGCCTTCTTCTGCGCGCGGTAGGCGAGTTTCTTGCCGTCCGGGCTGAACCGCGGCCCGTTGTCGGCCGCCTTGTTGCCTTCGGTGAGCGATTCCCACGATGTCGGCTTTCGCCCGCTCTGCGGGCCTTTGTTGTTGTTGATCCGCACCCGGCACAGGTCGTAGTTGGTGCTCCACGCTTCGGAACCGTCACCGGGGGCGGCGGCGAACACCAGGTGCTTGCCGTCCGGGGTGAAGGTGAAGTCGTCGCCGACGCTGAACGTGGTGCTGTTCGGGTAGGCGTCGCGGTCGCCGGGGGTGCAGTTGTGCGGCTCGGACCAGCCCGACCCGGTGGCCGTGATGACGAACAGGTGGCCGCGTTTGTCTTCGACGTAGCTGTCCCAGTGGCGGTAGAAGAGCTTGGTGAAGGTCTTCGCCTTCACCGGACTCTCTTCGGCCGCCTTGTCCGCCTCGGCGTTCTTCTTGTCGGCGTCGGCGAAGGGCAGTTCGCTGAACTCCGGTCGCACGTTCGACACGAACGCGATGGCCTTCCCGTCCGGACTCCAGATCGCCGTCCCCGCCCCGGTGCTGACGTTCGTGACCTTCGCCGCTTCTCCGCCGGCGAACGGCTGGATGGTGTAAAGCTGCCCGCTCCCACTCCGCGTGGACTCGAACAGGATCGTCTGCCCGTCCGGACTCCACCGCGGGTGCGTGTCCTTCTTGCCGTTCGGGCTGGTGAGCGCCTTCGGCGGGGTCTTGCCGTCGGTCGCGGCGAGGTACAGTGCCGTGCTGCTCTTGTTCCCTTCCAGGTCCACCGTCGTCACCTGGTAGACGACGTGCTTGCCGTCGGGCGAGATCTGCGGGTCGGCCACCCGCTTGAACTTGAACAGGTCCTCGACCTGCATGGGTCGTTTTTTGTCGGCGGCGGTGGCGTCGGTGGTCATGGCGAAGAGTGCGAGGGCGGTGAGGGGCAGCAGTCTCACGGCGGGCCTCCGGAGGATGGGACGAAGGGAGATTGTAGGAGTTGAATGTACTCCGCACCCGGAGGGTGCGGAGTACATTACGCGAGCCGCCGCACCACCCTTCCCACCCGCCACAGTACGCCCACGCCGGCGACTACCGCGAACGCCCACCCGAGCGGGCTGCCCACGCCCGCCGCCAGTAGCCCGAGCACACCCAGTGCCGCCACCTGCTCCGGCCGCCACCGCCAGCTTCGCAACGCCACCAGTGCCGCCAGCAGGCCCACGCCCCACCCCGCCGCCGCCAACGCCGGCCACGGGTCGAACGCCGCGGCCGCCGGTGACACCGCGCCGCCGCGGGCGCCCGGGTGGGCGGGGGGCCGCGGGGGGGGGGGGGGGGGGGTGGGCGGCGGGGCGGGGGGGGGGGGGGGGCGGGGATGGGGGGGGGGGGGGGGGGGGGGGGTTTGGGGGGGGGGTGTGGGGGGGGGGCCGGGGGGGGGGGGGGGG
>JANNDF010000371.1:0-10743 GCA_031387445.1 Planctomycetia bacterium | reverse complement strand
CCCCCCCCCCCCCCGGGGGCGGAGTGGTGGGGCCTCGGGGGTTCCGGGTGGCGTCCCGGGGGGCCCGCCCCCCCCCCCTCGCCGCCCGCGGAGCGGGGGAGAGGTCGAACGCAGTGCGGAGCACTCGTTCGGGTGAGGGGGGCGGACGGGCCACCCCGGCGGAACCCCTCGGCCACCAAACCCACCACTTGAGCCTGGAAGGTCTACTACTTCTTCCGCACCGTCACCGTGTGCGGGCCGAACGTCTTGGTGTCGTCCTTCAGCGTGACTTGCACCTTCTCGTCCTTCTTCGTCATGGGCACGGTCAGTGTGAACTCCTTCGTGCCGCCCTGCTTGTTCGCTTGCCCCTTGTTCGTGGTCGTCTCCCAGGTCAGTTCGGTGAACGCCTGCTTGCTCTGCACTACCACTTCGTACTCGCCGTCCTTCGTCGGCTCGATCACCCAGTGGCCGACGCTCGTGGCCGTCCAGCCGGCGTTCGGCCCGCGCCAGTCTTGCCGCGTCAGGCGAACGGTCGGCTCCTTCTCGGTGCCGAGCGGAATCCGCGGCGGGGCGAAGCCGAGTTTGGTCACGTCGGCGAACCACGCTTCGTACTGCTTCTTCAGCTTCGCCACCTCGTCGGGCCGCTTCTCGGCCAGGTCGGTCTGCTCGAACTCGTCGGCCGGGATGTCGAACAGTTCGAACTTCGGCTTCCAGTTCTTCTGTTCCCACGAGCCGGCGGTCTGCACCAACTTGTACTTCGGGCCGATGGCCGCGAACGCCCGGTACTTCTCCGGTTCGTCGCCACGGTGCCACTGAATGAACAGCGTGCGATCCGGCAGTGCCTTCTTCTCGCCCGTCAGCAGTGGGAGGAAGCTCACGCCGTCGAACTTCGCGTCCTTCGCCGGCTTCGCGCCGGTCATCTCCAACAGCGTGGGGGTGATGTCCACATGTGCGAGCGGGGTGTCGATCTCGGTGCCGCCCTTCAGCTTCGCCGGCCAGCGGACATAACACGGCACGCGGATGCCGCCGTCGTACACCGTGCCCTTGCGGTCCCGCAGCCCGCCGTTGAACCGCGCGTCGCCGGGGCCGTTGTCGGTCAGGAAGATGACGACCGTGTTGTCGGCCAGCTTCTTGTCGGCGAGCGTCTTCATCAGCCGGCCGAAGTTGGCGTCCAGGTTCGCAATCATGCCGTAGGCGTTGGCAATCGGCAGGGCTTCCACCTTCCCCCCACTCCACGGCCGGCCGATCTTGGGGAACGCCTCGGCAGTGAGGTCGAGCTTGCGGTACGGGGCGGCGTCTTCGGCGGGCACCTGATACGGGCCGTGCGGGGCGTTGAACGCCACGTACGCGAAGAACGGCTTCGCCTCGTTCGCGGTGATGAAGTCGAGGGCCGCGTCGGTGAACACGTCGGTGCAGTAGCCCTTCGCCTTCGTCTGCGTGCCGTTCTTCGTCAACTCCGGGTCGAAGTACTCCTTCCCGCCCGTGTTGCCGGGCAGGTCGCTCGGCTGGGCCAGCCCGCCGCCGTGGATCCAAAGTGTGCTGCCGAACCCGCGGTCTTCCGGCCGCAGCGGGTGGTGGTCGCCCAGGTGCCACTTGCCGAACAGCCCGGTGCGGTAGCCGGCGGCGGACAGGTGCTCGGGCAGGGTTGGCACGCCCGGCCGCATCATCGACCGGCCGATGAACGTGTCCACCACGCCGGTGCGGTAGTGCCACTGGCCGGTGAGCAGCGAGCTGCGGGTGGGCGAACAGACCGGCGACACGTGGAACCGCTTCAGTCGCACGCTCTCTTTGGTGAACGCATCCAGATTCGGCGTCTTCAGCACCGGGTTGCCGTGCGCGCCCAGGTCGCCGTACCCCTGGTCGTCGGTGATGACGACGAGCACGTTCGGCGGCGCTGCGACGGCGACGGCGATGAACAGCAGCGACGCGAGCAGAGTACGCACGGTGAAGCCTCCGCGGGTTGAACACCCCCTCTCCATCAACGGAGAGGGGGACGGGGGTGAGGTCTCTCCACTTACAACCCGAGCACGTCGGCCATCGTGTACACGCCGGCCGGTTTGCCCGCCAGCCACTTGGCCGCCGCCAGCGCCCCGCGGGCGTAGCTGTCGCGGCTGCTCCCCTTGTGAACCAGTTCCATCGTCTCCCCCTGCGAGGCGAAGATGATGGTGTGCTCGCCCACGCTGTCGCCCCCGCGGATGGCGTGAACGCCGATCTCGTCGGGCGTGCGCTCGCCGATCAGCCCCTCGCGGCCGTGCAGCACTTTTGTTTGCTTCATCGCCTCTTGCACCACCTCGACGAACTTGAGCGCCGTGCCGCTCGGCGAGTCCTTCTTCATACGGTGGTGCCGCTCGACGATCTCCACGTCGAACCCCTTCCCCGCCAGCGCCTCGCCGGCCAGCTTGGTCAGCTTGAACAGCAGGTTCACCACCAGGCTCATGCTCGGCGAGAGGAGCACGGCGGTGTGGTGGGCGGCGTGGTCGATCTCGGCCAGGTGCTCTTTTTCCAGGCCGGTGGTGGCGACGACGAGCGGCAGCTTGCGGTCGATGCACGTCTTCAGGATGGCCATCGTCCCGGCGGGGGCGCTGAAGTCGATGACGCACTCGGGGGTGATGCTCAGCGGCAGTTCGCCGGTGACGTGGACGCCGAGTTTGCCCACGCCCGCGAGTTCGCCGGCATCGGCGCCGACCTTCGGGTTGCCGGGCGAGTCGATGGCGGCGACGATTCGGAGGGCGGAGTCTTCACGGGCGAGGGCGACGAGCCGCTGGCCCATCCGCCCGCACGCCCCGTGGATGGCGACGGTGGTTGTCATCGAGTGCTACCAGAAGGTGGAGACCGGGTAGTGGGCGAACACGGCATCGACGGTGAGCAGGACTAGCCCGTCGGCGATGGCCTGCGCCGCCAGCATTCGGTCGAACGGGTCTTTGTGGTGCGGGGGCAAGCCGCGGAGGGCGTAAACGTGTCGCGCCTCGACGGGCAAAAGGCGGAAGCCGTTCACCCGACACTGCTCCTCAACCAACCGGTTGATCGGGTTCTGGAGGGACAGCTTGTTCAAGGCCGACTTGACCACCACTTCCCAAATGTTGATGGTGCTGATGAACACTTCGTTCGCCGGGTCGAGCAGCACGGCGGCCACCGCCGCGGACAGCTTGGCCGGGTCGTGGTCACACCAGTAGAAGGTGTGGGTGTCGAGCAAGTACCTCATTCTTCGCTCGGCAGATATTCGGGCGGGAGTGGGGCGTCAAAATCGTCCGCCATCCACCCCTGGCCCTGGTGCAGCCCGAGTACCCGTTGCGTGACCGGCGGGCGACCCGGAAGCAACCGCACGCGGGGCGTGCTGCCGTCTTGCACCAACACTTCCGACCCCGCTTCCGCCAGCGACATCAGCTCGTCGAGCCGCTGTGCGAACTCTTGTGTGTTCACCGTAATGGTCATTTCACTCCCTCTCGCAGTGCCGTCATTCTACCAGTCGCTCAGAACAACTCACGGATGGGTCGGCCGGTGTAAGCCAACACGGGCGAACCCGTCGGGCCGGGGATGGTGGCGTCCGGGCCGATGCCGAGGGCGTGGAAGATGGTGGCCGGGATGTCGGCGGCGTGAACCGGGCGGTCCTTCGGCTCGCTCGCAATCGCGTCGGACGCCCCGACTACCTGCCCGCCCTTCACCCCGCCGCCGGCGAAGATGGTCGTCCACACGCCCGGCCAGTGGTCCCGCCCGCCGTTGCAGTTGAACTTCGGCGTGCGGCCGAACTCGCCCGTGGCGACCACCAGCGTGCGTTCCAGCAAGCCGCGGTCATGCAGGTCGGTGATGAGTTGCGTGAACGCGGCGTCGAAGGATGGGGCTACGGTGTCACGGTAGTCCGCCAGTGAACACGATAGCGGGCCGGTGTACTCCGCGTGGCAGTCCCAGGAGGGGGAGTTGAAGACGGTGCTGAACTGGTTGACGGTGATGACGGAATGCCAGCCGTGTTTCGTGTGAGAGCGGATTAGCCCCTCGGCCATTCCGGTGCTGTGTGCAAAGGTTCGCTGACTCACCGTGATCGGCCGGTGATCGTCGGCGTTCAGCCAACCGTGTCCCTGACCGTGGCTCACGTCCAATCCGGTTTGTATTGTCTCGCTGGAAAGGATGGTGGAGACGTTCGGCGAATCGCCCATGCGATGACCCGTCAGGCACGAGAACGCACACCCCACGCTCGGCCACTCCGGGCCATCGCGGAACAGGCGGCCGGTGTTCACCCACTGGAAACCGACCTCGTGAATCGGGGCGTCGGTGTGGTGGACGCTTCGCACCAGAGCGAACTTGTCGGCGATGCCGGCCAGCTTCGGGAACAGCTCGGTGACGCGAACGCCCGGCACCTTCGTGGGGATCGCGGCGAACGGCGACCGCACGTCGGACGGGGCGTCGGGCTTCGGGTCCCAGGTGTCGAGCTGGCTCGGACCGCCGGTGAGCATCAGGAAGATGACCGAATCCGCGGTCGGGGCGAGCGAACTCATGGAGGCACCCGCTCGCGGAGCGAGCAGAACACTTCCGGCAGCAGCGGCTGCGGCGGCGGAAAGAAACTCGCGGCGGGTCGGGGGCATCGGCGGCACCTCGGGTCGATTCGGAGTGTACACCGGCGGGCGACCTGCGGCCACAATTACATCACCACCTCCACCCCACGCAACCACTCGCACGCGGCCAACAGTGCCTTCCCCGCGGCGTCGATGTCGTTGCCCCGCAAATCCAGTCGCGTCAGCCGACGCAGGTGCGGGCACGCCACCAGTTCGGGGATCAGGAAGTTGACGGCGATCAATCGCACTTCTCGCAACGGCGTGGCAGCGAACAGGCCGTCGGAGAGGCTGATGAAGGCACGGCCGGTCAGCGACATGGCCTCGGCGAACCCGCGGCGGAAGACGACATCGCGGGCACCGAAGGGGGCGAACGGTTCGGCCCAGCGCTCGTCTGCGCCTCGCGGCGAACCTGCCAGTTGGTGACGAATGAACCCCGCCCGCACCGGGTTGCTCGCTTCCACCCAGTCGGCGTAGCGCAGTCGCGGCTCGTCGGCGTCCGGGTCGGCGATGATCGCGTCCATCAGCCGGCGTTCGTCGGCCCCCATCGGGATTGTCGGCAGCGGCACCGGCGGGGGGGCGAGCACCTCGTCGGCGGTGGGGGCGTAGGCGGCCGGGTGGCGGGCCATGCGGGCCAGTTCTTCCGCCGTCGGCCACAGCCGCAGGCGGGCGGGCAAGGTCATATCATCTCCCCTCACGAGCCGTCACCGTATCCTTCGTCAACGGCACACGCCATGTCGCTTTACGACCAGATTCAGGAAGCCGCCACCGCCGTCCGCAACCTGTGGCCGGGCACGCCGGGCGTGGGCATCGTGCTGGGCACCGGCCTGGGCCAGTTCGCCGACGAGATCACCGACCGCACCGAAATCCCCTACGAACAGATCCCGCACTTCCCCCGCAGCACCGCCCCGTCGCACAAGGGGCGGCTGGTGTGCGGCACCCTCGGCGGCAAGAGCGTGGTGGCGATGGAAGGCCGCTTTCACTTGTACGAAGGGTACACCGCCCAGCAGGTGACGTTCCCCGTCCGCGTCATGAAGGCACTGGGGTGCGGGGTGCTCATCTGTTCGAACGCGTGCGGCGGGCTGAACCCGCAGTACCAGAACGGCGACATCATGCTGATCGAGGATCACATCAACCTGCTCGGGGCAAACCCGCTCGTCGGGCCGAACGACGAACGCCTGGGCGAGCGCTTCCCCGACATGTGCAACGCCTACGACCGCGAGTTGCTGGCACTGGCGAAGCGGGTGGCCATCGACGAGAAGATTTCCGTTCAACAGGGGGTGTTCTCGGCCGTCTCCGGCCCGTGCCTGGAAACGCGGGCGGAGTACCGTTTCCTGCGGACCATCGGGGCGGACGCCATCGGCATGTCCACCATCCCGGAAGTGATCGTCGGCGTGCATGCCAAGATGCGGAACCTGGGGCTGAGCGTGATTACCGACATGTGCCTGGCGGACGCACTCAAGCCGGTGAGCCTGGCCGAGATCATCCACACGGCGAACGCGGCGGAACCGAAGTTGCGGGCGCTGGTCCGGCGGGTGGTGGCGGAGTTGTAGGGGTGAAATGGAGGGGGTGTGATGAAAACCCCTCACCCGCCGGCGTCGCTCCGCTTCGCTCGGCGACCTCTCCCCGGCGGGGAGAGGTGGGGGTGGCTGGACGCTTGCATGAGCCATCGGAAACGGCAATGACCTCACCTCTCCCCGCCGGGGAGAGGTCGAACGACCTGCGAAGCAGGGCGTTCGGGTGAGGGGAATGACAGTCCTCCCGTGCCGAGACGACTACCCGCCACCCTACAATTCCTGCGAACCTGCCGGCGGGGCTGTCTGTCCCGTCGGGAATGAACGCCACCGCACCACCGCCGTCATTGATTATGGATTCCCACACGCTGGGCCTGCTCGAGTTCGACAAGGTCCGCGAGCTGCTCGCCGGGTATGCCGCGTCGTCGCTCGGACGCGATTTGTGCCGGGCCGTCGAGCCGTCCACGAACGTCGAACAGATCCGCTCCGAATTGGCGTTGGTGTCCGAGATGGTGCTGGCCCTCGAACAGAACCAAGCCCCACCGCTCTCCGGTCTGCACGACATCCGCCTGCTGGTGAAGCGCGCCGCCATCGGCAGCATGTTGAGTGCGGAACAACTCCTGCAAGTCGGCGAAACGCTCGCCTGCACCGGCAACGTGTTCCGCTACCGCATGCGACTCAGCCAGCAACTCGAAGCGCTCCTCGAACTGCTCACCGGCATCGAAGACTTCGGCCCGGTGAGTCGCAGCATCTCCGGGTGCATCGACGGCCGCGGGCATGTGCTGGATGTCGCCAGCCGAGACCTGTCCGCCGTCCGCCAGAAGCTGTTCGAACTCGACGAGAAGGTGAAGAACGAGGTGAAGCGGCTGCTGCGTGATCCGGAGTTGCGCAAGATTCTCAGCTACCCGAACGCGACGATGAACGGCGACCACTACGTGCTGCCCGTGGCGGTGAACCACCGGCACAAGGTCGAAGGGATCGTCCACCGGGTGAGCGGCACGGGCGAGACGGTGTTCGTCGAACCGCGGACCGTCGCCCACCTGAGCGCCGAACGGATCACGCTGAAGGCCGAAGAAGACCGCGAGGTGAAAAGGATTCTGCGGCGGCTGAGCGGCGAAGTCGGACGCATCGCCAAGCCGCTGAGTTACAGCCTCGACATCATCGCCCGGCTCGACTTCATCACCGCCAGGGCACGCCTCGCACGGGAGTTCGACATGAACTGCCCGGACGTGAACACCGAGGGCAAACTCTGGCTGCGCGACGCCCGCCACCCGGTACTCATGAACATCTTCCGCACCGCGGCGCAGAAGAGCGAACAGGGGAACAAGCCGGGCCTGATGGTCGCCCCGCCGAGTACACCCGCGGTCGAAGCGAAGCCGCCAAAGCAAGTCGTGCCGATCGAGATGCGGTTAGGGTTGGGGTTCAACCTGCTCATCATCACCGGCCCGAACACGGGCGGCAAAACCGTCACGCTGAAGACGGTCGGCCTCTTGTCGGTGATGGCACAGTGCGGCATGCACATCCCCGCGTCGGCCGGCAGCATGGTGCCCGTCTTCTCGCACATCTTGAGTGACATCGGCGACGAGCAGAGCCTGGAACAGTCGCTCTCCACTTTCAGCTCGCACATCACCCGCATCGCGGAAATCCTGAAGACCGCCGACGAGAACAGCCTGGTGCTGCTCGACGAACTCGGCGCCGGCACCGACCCGACCGAAGG
Source organism: Planctomycetia bacterium (assembly GCA_031387445.1). Lineage (GTDB taxonomy): Bacteria > Planctomycetota > Planctomycetia > Gemmatales > Gemmataceae > JALHQU01. The sequence goes on along the minus strand of JANNDF010000371.1, from coordinate 2,989 downwards.
GGCAGCACTCGGCCGGGCGATCCTCGATACACTCGCCGAACGCGGCTGTCGGGCCATCGTGACGACGCACCTCGGCGACCTGAAGACCTACGCCTTCAACAACCCGCACGCCGAGAACGGGGCGGTCGAGTTCGACATCGAGACGCTCCGGCCGACGTACCGCCTGCACATCGGGCAGTTCGGCATGAGCAACGCCCTGCGGATCGCCCGGCGGCTGAAGCTGCCGAAGGAACTGCTGCTGAAGGCCCACCGCTACCTGAAGCGGAAGAAGGGGAAGACCGGCGAACTCGCCCGCTTGCAGGAGTTGCGGGAGGAGGCCGAGAAGGCACGGCAGGCGGCGTTGAGTGCGCAGCACGAGGCCGACGAACAGAAGGCGGAGTATGTGCGGAAGATCAAGGAGGCCGACCGTGAGAAGGCCGAGCAGGACGAGTTGCAGGCGATGCGTGTGTCGCTCAAGCCGAACGCCTCGGTGCGGGTGAGCCGGTTCGACAGCGTCGGCAAGGTGGTGAAGGTGAACGCGGCCAAACAGACGGTGCTGGTGAGCGTCGGCCTGGGCCAGTGGGAAGTGCCGTTCGACGAGATCTTCCCGGTTGGTTAGCCGCTCCCCCCGCTGGGGCCGGCGTCCCGCCGGTCTGTGCTGAACGACCGACCGGCGGGACGCCGGTCCCACCGGAGGGTCGGCTAACCAACACTCCCCTTCCCCGATACAACTCCTCCCGGCTCCCTCCCCCCGTCGGACACCTCGCCATGACCCGCCTGTCTCTCCTCGCCCTCGCGCTGCTCGCCGGCCCGCTGTTCGCCCAGTGGAAGCTGGACGACAAGTTCAAAGTCACCAAAGACGATGACCTGAAAGACGCCAAGGGCGAAGCCGCCCCGAAAGGCGCCGTGGTGCTGTTCGACGGCAAGGACATGGACCAGTGGGTGAAGCCCGACGGCAAGTCCAAGCCCGGCTGGAAGCTGGTGGACGGCGGGGCGATGGAAGGGGTGAAGGGGCAGGGCGACATCATGACGAAGGAGGAGTTCGCCGGGCCGTTCAAGCTGCACGTCGAGTTTCGCATCCCCTACGAACCCGACCTGAAGCAAGGGCAAGGCCGCGGCAACAGCGGGGTGTACGTCCACGGGCGGTACGAGATCCAGGTGCTCGACAGCTACGGCATCAAGAGCGGGAAGAACGACTGCGCGGCGATCTACGACCTGGTGCCGCCGAGCGAGAACGTGTGCAAGGCCCCGACCGTGTGGCAGACCTACGACATCGAGTTCACCCCGCCGGTGTTCAAGGACGGCAAGAAGACGGAGAACGTGCGGATGACGGTGCATCACAACGGGGTGAAGGTGCATGACAAGGCCGAGGTGAAGTCGGACAACACCACCGCCGGCCGCGGCGGGGACGCGAGCAAGCCCGGCCCGATCCTGCTGCAAGACCACGGGCACAGCGTGCAGTACCGCAACGTGTGGCTCCTCAAGTAATGCGGATTGTGGAGTGCGGAATGCGGAATTCACCGAGTGCGGATTGCGGAGTGTGGAATGCGGAATGAAGACGGACAACCGAATCATTCCGCACTCCCCGTTCCGCACTCCGCACTCAAAGAACTCCTCGCCATCGCCCTGCCGCTTGTGCTGAGCGCCGGCTTCCTCACCGTTCAGCTCTGCCTCGACCGCATCTTCCTGACGTGGAACGGGAACGACGAGGCGGCCGCGAGCATGCCCGCGGTCATGCTGTTCAGCACCCTTTTCGGCATCCTCCAGCACACGGTTCAGTACACGTCGGTGTTCGTGTCGCAGTACATCGGCGCCGGGCGGCCGGAGCGGGTCGGCCCGGTGCTGTGGCAAGCGGTACGGCTGGCCCTCATCGGCGGGTTCGCCTTCCTGCTGCTCATTCCCCTCGCCGGCCCGCTGTTCCAGTTGGTCGGCCACGCCCCGGACGTGGCGAAGCTGGAAGCCGACTACTTCCGCGCGCTCTGCCTCGCCGTACCGTCGGCCGCGGTGGTGGCGGTGGTGAACGCCTTCTTCTCCGGCCGCGGGCAGACGTGGACGGTGCTGGCCGTCAACCTCGTCGGGCTGGCGGTGAACGCCCCGCTCGCCTACGCCTGGATTCTGGGGCGGTGGGGCTTCGACGAACTCGGCCCCGCCGGCGCCGGGTACGCCACCGTGTGCGGGTCGGTCGCGTCGATGCTGTTCGGCGTCTGCCTGATCCTGCGGAAGCGGTACGAGGCCGAGTTCCGCACCCGCTCCGGCTGGCGGTTCGACTGGCCGCTGACCAAACGGGTGCTGCGGTTCGGCCTGCCGAACGGGCTGATGCACGCGGTCGATATGTCCGCGTGGACGGCCTTCATCTTCCTCACCGGCCTGATGAGCAAGGTGGAAGGGGCGGCCACGAACGTGGCGTTCACCATCAACCTGGTGGCCTTCCTGCCGCTCATCGGCATCGGGCAGGGGGTGGAAATCCTGGTCGGCCGGCGGCAAGGGGAAGGGCGGCCCGACCTGTCGGCGAAGACGACGTGGACGGGGATGCGGCTGAACCTCGGGTACGCGGTGGCGGTGTCGGTGCTGTACGCGGCGGCGCCGTGGCTGCTCACCTGGCCGTTCGGCGTCGGGGCGACCAAGCCCGACGAGTGGGAGCAACTGCGGCCGGTGGTTGACAAACTGCTGCTGTTCGTGGCCCTGTACACGGTGGGCGACGCGGTGAACGTGACGGTGTCGTTCGCCCTGCGGGGTGCCGGCGACACGCGGTTCGTGGCATTGCTGGCGGTCGGGCTGGCGTGGCCGGTGATGGTGACCCCCACCTGGATCGCGGCGACCGTCGGGTGGGGCGTGTACGGGGCGTGGGTGTTCGCCACGGTGTACATCTTCGCGCTGGCGGTGGCGTTCGTGATTCGCTTCCGCGGCGGCAAGTGGCGAACCATGCGAGTGATCGAAGCGGACGTTCTGCACGAGCCGGAAGCGTGAGCGACGGGAGTGCCGTTACCCCGTCGCTCACGCTTCCGGCTCG
>JANNDF010000362.1:0-1095 GCA_031387445.1 Planctomycetia bacterium | reverse complement strand
CCCCCCCCCCCCCGGGGGGGGCTTCCGGTGGGGGCGGGCCCCCCCACCACTTCAGAGTCGCTTGCCTTCACCCGGCACCGGGATCGTCTCCAGCAATTTCTTCACCACGTCATCCGACGTAATGCCGTCGGCGTCGGCGTGGAAGGTGGTCATCAGGCGGTGCCGCAGCACGGGCAGGGCGATGGCCTTGATGTCCTCCGTCGTGACATGCACGCGACCGTTCAGGATGGCACGCGCCTTGCCGCCAAGGATGAGGAACTGGCACGCCCGCGGGCCGGCCCCCCAACTCACCAACTCGGGCACCCACTTCGGTACGCCGGTCTCCTTCGGCCGCGTCGCCCGCACCAGATCGGCCACGTAGTTGAAGACGTGATCGGCCACCACCACCTGCCGCACCGCCTCCTGAAACTTCAGGATTTGGGCACCATCCAGCAGCGGGGCCAGCTCCACCTTCGCCGTGCCGGTGGTCGCCTTCATGATCTGGATCTCTTCCCCGCGGCTGGGGTAGTCCACCCGCACGTTGAACATGAAGCGGTCTTGTTGCGCCTCGGGCAGCGGGTACGTCCCTTCCTGTTCGATGGGGTTTTGCGTGGCCAGCACAAAGAACGGGGCGGGCAGCTTGTACGTCGTGCCGCCGGCGGTGACGTGCCCTTCTTGCATGGCTTCGAGGAGGGCCGCTTGCGTCTTCGGCGGGGTGCGGTTGATCTCGTCGGCCAGGATCATGTTGGCGAACAGCGGGCCGGGGAGGAACACGTACTTCCGCCGGCCGGTCTCCGGGTCGTCCTGCAAGATGTCGGTGCCGGTGATGTCGGCCGGCATCAGGTCGGGGGTGAACTGCACCCGCTTGAAACTGAGAGCCAGCACCTTCGCCACGGTGGAGACGAGCAGCGTCTTCGCCAGCCCCGGCACCCCGACGAGCAGGCAGTGCCCGCGGCTGAACATGGCGGTGAGCAGTTGCTCCACCACCGTCCGCTGGCCGACGATCACCTTGCCGATCTGGTCGGACAGCCGCTCGTAGGTGGCGGCCAACTCGCGGACGGTGGCGGCGTCGGTGGGCGGTGGTGGCATGCGGGAATTGTATTGGTGAACCCCGGC
>JANNDF010000341.1:0-2457 GCA_031387445.1 Planctomycetia bacterium | reverse complement strand
CCCCCCCCCCCGCGCCCTGGTCGGTGTGTCCCCCTCGGGGGGGGGGGGGCTTTTTTGCGCCCCCCCGCGCCCGGCGGGGGTGTCCCCCCCCCCGCGGGGCCCCCCCCCCACCACTTTGTCACTCTAGGTTGTTCGTCAGCGCTTCGACCGCCGTTTCGAGCGCCGCCTTGTATGCCGGTGTTGTCACATCAATTCCCGCGGCCCACTGCGCCAGCACCAGCGACTCGACGCCGTCGATGGCGGCGTTGTAGACGCCCGTCGCCGGGTCGTCGTCCTCTTCGTACTTCAGCCCGTCGCTTTCCAGGTCGTTCTGCCCCTTGCCGTCCGACGTGAGGCGGATGCTCGCCTCGTCGGGCAACTCAATGGTGTACTCGCCGGCCGGTCGCGGGGTGGGCATCGGCGTGTCCTCGTGGTGCGGGTGCCACTCGGCCGGCGGCACCTACTTGGGTGGCGGCGGGGGCGTCGGTCGCTCCCACTTCTCGACGGGTGGGCAGTCGATGGGGTTGGCGATGACCGCCCGGCGGTTGCGGATGAGCGGGTCGTTGGCGTAGGGCTTCTTGGCCCACGAGCAGCCGCAGGCGAGGAGGAGCACCAGTAGCCACGCCCGCCGCACGATAGGCCTGCTCCGGTCGGTCTACCCGCGGACGTGTCCGTCGCCGGTGACCACGTATTTGTAGGTGGTGAGTTCGCGGAGGCCGCACGGCCCGCGGGCGTGGAACTTGTCGGTGCTGATGCCGATCTCCGCGCCGAGGCCCAGTTCGCCGCCGTCGTTGAAGCGGGTGCTGGCGTTCACGCACACGGCCGACGAGTCCACCCGGGCCACGAAGCGGCGGGCGGCGGCGGTGTCGCGGGTCACGATGGCTTCGGTGTGGCCGGAGCCGTACCGGGCGATGTGGCCCACCGCCGCATCGATGTCAGATACCACCTTCACCGCCAGTATCAAGTCGAGAAACTCGGCGCCGAAGTCGGCGTCAGTGGCGGGCGTTACGGCGAACAAGTGCTTCTCCGTCTCCGGGCATCCGCGGATTTCCACATTCAACTTCGCCAGGGTCTGGCCGATCCGCGGGAGGAAGGCAGGGGCAATGGCGGAATGCACGAGCAGCGTTTCGGCCGCGTTGCACGCCGACGGCCGGCGGACTTTGGCATCAACGATGATCTTCTCGGCCGCGTCCAGGTCGGCGGACTCATCGACGTACACGTGACAGACGCCGAGGTAGTGCTTCAGCACCGGCATCGTCGCTTCGGCCGCCACCCGGCGGATCAGGCTTTCCCCGCCCCGTGGGATGGCGAGATCAATGAACTGATTCAACTTGAGGAAGTGCCCGACGGCGTCGCGGTCGGCGGTCGGCACCAGTTGAACCGCATCGGCGGGCAGGCCGTGCTTCGGCAACTCGTCGGCGAGGATGGCGTACACCGCCGCGTTCGTGTGCGCCGCCTCTTTGCCCCCGCGCAGGATGACGGCGTTTCCGCTCTTCACGCACAGGGCGGCGGCATCGACCGTCACGTTCGGGCGGCTCTCGTACAGGAAGAACACCACGCCGAGCGGCACGCCGACCTTCAGCACCTGCAACCCGTTCGGCCGCGTGCCGCCTTCCCGCACTTCGCCCACCGGGTCGGGCAACCCCGCCACCTGCCGCATCCCGTCGGCGGCCGATTTCAGCCGGGCCGGGGTGAGTGTCAGGCGGTCAATCGAAGCCGCGTTCAGCCCGAAGCCGGGTGCGGCGGCCACGTCCTTCGCGTTGGCGGCGTAGATCGCGTCGGCTTCCCGCATCAGCCGATCCGCGGACGCGAGCAGCCAGGTGTTCTTTTCAATGGTGCGCACATTGGCCAACTCGACGGACGCGGCTTTCGCACGCCGGGCGATGGACAGGCAGAGGTCGGACAAGGAGGACATCAACCACCCAGGATGAGATCGAGTACGAATGACAAGTTTGCCCGACGCGCGAGCGAGGGGCAAGCCACAATTCCGAAGCGGGGGGGTGGTGGGTGAGCGTCGCGGAAGTTGGTGGCTTTTTCGTCGTCGGGACGGGAGGATGAGCGTCGGCCCGAAATTCCCCCGGCAGGAGCCGTCCGATGACCCGTCGCACGGACAGCCGTCGCTCGCCCTGCGTCGCGGCTCCCAGCCACCCCCACTCCCGGCGAACCCGTCGGCCGTCCGCGCCGGTGCCCTCGGCGACCGCTCGCGTCGAGTCCGGGTGGAAGCGGGTGTCGTGACTGTCCCGGATGACGAAGTGGTCCTCGCCGTCGGCGAACCGGCGGGGGGTGGATCGGATCGCAGAACTGGCCGTACCCCGCCCGCGCCGGGCACGAGATCGGGTTCCGCGCGACGGTGTCGAGGATGGCTCCGCGGTCGCTCGACCGCGCCCTACTGGGTGGTCTACTGGTTGATGTCGGGCGGGGAACCGACAGGCTTCACCCGGAGCGCGGGCGTCCCGCCCGCTCGGGAGAGCGGGCGGG
>JANNDF010000332.1:0-9677 GCA_031387445.1 Planctomycetia bacterium | reverse complement strand
GGAACCGCCCTGAAGGGGCGGGTTCAGTCGCCGAATCCGCCCCTTCAGGGCGGGGGTGTTTGCAGCCCCGTAACCCAGGCCTGACGGCCTGGGCTGACAGAACCCGGCCTTTCAGGCCGAATGCACTACTTCACTGAGCGTCCGGGTCGCCGTTGATTTCTTTGCGGTAGCGCCACCAGATCCAGTCGCCCAGCATGTTGCCGACGAACCCGCCGAGTACCGCGTTGGCGAGGGCTGTCGGGAACGCCACCAGGGAGGGTGTGAACAACAAGCCGAACGCTACACCCGCCGCGGCAAAGCTCACGACCGAAAGTCCGAACGACACCCACCCGACGAACCAGTCCGACGGGTACTTGCGGTAGTTGCCCCGTCGGATCAGGTACGCCACGAGTGCGAGCAACAGAGTCAAGCCCCCGTGTATCACGAGGAACACCGGCCAACTGACCGTAGTAGGCCCGCCCATGTGAAACCCCTCACCACTCGTCCGCCGCAAACACCGCCTTCGCCGCCGCCTCTTCGGTCTTCTCCGGGGTGCATTCGGTGCCCACCCAGCCGTCGTACTTCAGCTTCTTCAACTCCTTGAACACCCGCGTGTAGTTGATCTCGCCGGTGCCCGGTTCGTGCCGGCCGGGGTGGTCGGCCAGTTGCACGTACCCGATGGCGTCGGCCTCGAAGCCTTCCTTCAGGTGCCCGCACAGGTCGCCTTCCGTGATGTGCATGTGGTACAGGTCCCAGTTCAGTTTCACCCACTTCGACCCGACCGACTTGATGATCTTGATCGCCGGGGGCGACCCGTACAGGCAGTGCCCCTTGTGGTCCACCCGGATGTTCATCGGCTCCAGAATCAACATGACGCCGGCCTTCTCTGCCACCGGCGCCGCGGCCTTCAGCGCCTCGATCACCGTCTCGTGCATCTTCTCTTGGCTGACGCCGGGGATGTCGTTCCCCGCCACCACGCACATCATCCCGCACTTCCACTTCTTCGCCACCTCGCACGCCTCGCCGATCTTGTCCACCACCTTCTGCTTGTTCTTCGGGTCGTTCATCCCCGGCGTGAACCCCCAGGCGGTGAACTGCGTGATGGTCAGCTTCAGCTTCTCGCACGTGTCGGCCACCGCCGCGATGTCCTTCCCTTCGTAGGGCCAGATCTCGACGCCGGGGAAGCCGAGTTTCGCCGCCCCTTCCAACCGCTTGAGGAAGTCTTTCTCCTTGCTGAACCACATCTCCACGTTGCACGCGAACTTGGTGTTCTTCGCCTTGCCGAGCGGCGAGTCGGCGGCGGGAGTGCGTGACGTGACGGCGACCGCAGTCGCGGCAGCAGCGGCGGCGAAGAAGCGACGACGGGTCGGGGTCATGGGAGGGATTCCCGAGGGGAGGTGCGGGTACTGTAGCCAACCGCCCGCCCGCCTGCACACAATAACTCTCTCCCCCGCTTCTGGACTTCTCCCATGCGTCACGCACTCGCCGCACTCCTCGTCGCCGCACTCGCCCACGCTGCTGACACCGACTGGCGGGGCTTCCGCGGCAACGACGGCACCGCCACCGTGTCCGCCAAGGTGCCCACCAAGTGGGACGCCAAGGAGAACGTCGCCTGGAAGACCGACCTGCCCGGCGCCGGCACGTCCACACCCGTCGTCATCGGCGATCACGTCTTCGTGACGTGCTACACCGGGTACAACGTGCCCGGCCAACCGCAGGGGAAACAAGAAGACCTGAAACTGCACCTGAGCCGGCTCGACCGCAAGACGGGCAAGTTGGCGTGGACGAAAGACGTGAAGGCGAAGCTGCCCGAGCAGGAGAAAATCCGCGACGGCCACGGGTACGCCTCGCACACGCCCACCGCCGACGCCGACCGCGTCTACTGCTTCTTCGGCAAGAGCGGGGTGGTGGCGTTCGACCACGACGGCAACGAGAAGTGGACGGCCGACGTGGGGTCCGAGTTGAATGGCTGGGGGTCGGCCGCGTCGCTGTTGCTCACCGACGGCTTGCTCGTCGTGAACGCCAGCATCGAGAGCGCAACCCTCTTCGCCTTCGATGCCAAGACCGGCCAGGAGGTGTGGAAGGTGAAGAAGGTGCAGGAGGCGTGGAACACGCCCATCCTGGCGAAGGCCGGCGACCGCACCGAACTGGTGATCGCGGTGAACGGCAAGCTGCTCGGCCTCGACCCGAAGACGGGCAAGGAACTGTGGGCGTGCGGGAGTGACATCCCGGAGTACATGGTGCCGAGCCTGGTGGCAGCCGACGGGGTGGTGTACGCGCTCGGCGGGCGGCGGGCGGCCGCGCTGGCGGTGAAGCTCGGCGGCAGCGGCGACGTGACCAAGACGCACCGCCTGTGGACGAGCAAGACGGGCAGCGTCGTCACCTCGCCGGTGTACCACGACGGGCACCTCTACTGGATGCACGACAACAAGGAGGTGGCGATGTGTGCCGACGCCAAGACGGGGGCCATCGTGTACGAGGAACGGGTGTCGCGGGCCGGGCAGGTGTACGGCTCGCCGGTGCTGGCCGGCGGGCACATCTACTACCCGGCCCGCGACGGCAAGGTGCACGTGGTGGCGGCCAAGCCGAAGTTCGAGCTGGTGGCCAGCAACAGTCTGGGCGAGCGGGGCACGTTCAACAGCAGCCCGGCCGTCAGCGGCACGCAACTGCTGTTGCGGACGGACAAAGCGGTCTACTGCATCGGCAAGGAGTGAGGCGGCAGTCGCGAGAACGCTCGGCACAATGTGCCGTGAGTCTCAAGTCTCACCACTTGTCCCCCCACCTCTCCCCGGCCAACGCCGCCTGCCGCCCGAACGTTCGCGGGCGATAACCTCGAAGGCACGGCGGTGAACGTGAAAGGTAAGTCGTGGCCGGTCAGGCTCAAGCCGATCCCCAAGTGAGTCGGGCTCACGCCCACGCAGGTGCGCCACCCGCGGGACATCATCTGGGTAGGAAAATCGTCGACTACGGTCCGGCGAGGGGGTAACATCGACTCCGTAACCCGTCCGGATGGCGTACATCTGGGAAAGATCGGTAGGAATGCCTGGAGGGTTCGATGCACCTTCACCTCTCTTGCCGGTGTGGTCACCGATTTAAGATCACCCGGCCCCACAGCGGGGAGCGGGTACGGTGCCCCGAGTGCGACCGGCGGTTCGCCGTTCCGGGCAAAGACGACGAGGAAACCACAACCGGCAATGCCGGCCGCAGAGCCTGGTTGCTGGTCGTCGGCGCGGTCGTTGGCGTTCTCGCCGTCGGTGTGGTTCTGGCATTCCTCTTTCGCGGAGGTAAGCCCGCACCACCGGCTGACGAGCCGGCGCCGGCGGACAAAACGCCAGCAACACTTCCGATCGCCGCACCGGCCGAAGGTCCCCGGTCGCCGGCCGTCGCGCCAGTGCCCGATCCCTCCGCGGACGAGCGGGAGGCGACGGAATTGCGGCTCATCCCGGGCGAATTCAAACATCTCGCAGTCACCCCGGACGGAAAGGAGTTTTTGCTCGCGACATACCAGACGATCACCCGAATCGACTCGAGGACCGGGCTGACTACGGGAGAGTTCGAGAACCCGACCGGCTTTTCGGGTCTTCGATTGCTCGCCGTCACACCGAACGGCAAGACGCTGATCCTCGCCTCAGAGGAGAAGGTCTACGTCCGCGACTACCCGAGTGGGGCGGCCCGCAACGCGTTCAAGTTCCCCGGGCGGCAACTGGACCGCGCCGCCGTTTCGCCCGACGGCAAGACCCTCCACGTGTTCGGGGGCACCTCGGCGAAGAAGCCCTGGGAGGTGTGGGATCTCGCCTCCGGAACCGCGGTCGGGAACGGCCCTCTCAAAGAAAAGGAGCAGTTGACGTTGCTGTCCGCGACCCCCGAAGGTCGCCACGGCTTGGGCCGCCTCTCCACCAGTGGCAGCGAGCGCCCTCTGGTGGTTCTCGATCTCGCCGCCTCCAAAGTGGTTCGGCCGCTCGAGGATTTCACGCGAATGGGCGAGGCGGTCCTCTCGCCGGACGGGAAACAGGTCGTCGGGCACTGGCGATCCGGGTTGAGGGCGATCGACGCGGCGACGGGTCTGCAGGCTTGGGACGTGGGCGTGCCGGGGTATTCGGCGACAGTCGCACCCCGGTTCTCGACCGACGGGAATCGAGTTGTCGGGGTCTGGAGACACTTCCCCCACCGGGCCGGCGACTCGGTCCCGGAATACATCGTGCCGGTATGGGAAGGTGGACGCGAGGTCTGCCGGATCCCGGTCCCGGGGAAGCTATCTCTCCCGAATACGGACATGGCACTGAGTTACGACGGCCGCACGGCGATTTCGATCGGCAACGCGGCGCGGGTGTGGCGGTTGCCAGCGAAGAGCGTCCCGGTGCTGCCCCCAAATCCCGGCCCCGTGGCGCCGGGTTCCGCTTGGCCTGCCGTCGGCGAGACGACCGCTTTCGAGACCCGCGACCCGGGCGACTTGTGGGCGTTGTCACTGACGGCCCGTGTAGCACTCCGGACGCACAGCGCCCGCCTCACCCTTCACGAACTCCCCTCGGGCCGCGAACTCGCGAATTGGATCCCCGACACGAAGTTCGCAAGCGGAAGCCTGCCGGATTACACCTCGGTCGATTTCTCCCAGGACGGGAAACGAGCCATCACCGCGGACGCCAATGACACCATTCGCATTTGGGACGTGGCGACCGGCCGCGAACTTCGGGCTTGGGCGGGCGGGAGGAAGGCAATCTTCGCCCCCAACGGCAAGAACGTGATCGCGGGGAACCTGAAGGTCGTCCGTGTCTGGGACGTCGAGAAAGGCACACCCTCGGCCGAGTGGCCGGGGTTCGTTCCGTTGGCATGTTCCCGCGACGGGAATATTGTCGTGTACCGGCCCGATGGTGACGCGGCCGCCCCCCTCCGAGTTCACCACGTAGCCGAGAACAAGGACCGGGAACTTCTCGCGCCGCCGGACACCTCGAGAGCCATTCCCCCTGCCAGTGACAGGCGGAATCCTCTGAAAACGGGTGGCAACGTGACCGTGGAAAGGACCGTGATCTCCCCAGATGGCCGGACGATCGCAGCCGGCGTGAAGACGATCCTGACGAGCAGGCAGACCACGAGAGTTTGGGACGCGGTGAGCGGTGCGTTCCTCGGCGAACTCGGCAAGGAGGGGGTGTGGCCGATTGGGTTCTCCCCCGACGGCCTGGCGATCTTCACTGCCGGCTCCGATAAGGCAATCCGAGAGTGGGATCTGAGCACAGGAACCGACACCAAGAGAGCCGAGTTGCCGTGGCCGTACGACCGCGGAGGGGACTTGTCGCCGAACGGGAACTCGGCTGTGGCGTTCGGTCTGACCGACAGCGTGGTTTCCAAGAGGGCCGGCGCAAAGAGCCTGATGATCGGCGTGGTGGGGCTGCGTCCGTACTCGCCACCGGCCACAGCGGTGCCTACACAGCCCGAGTTGAAGATCGTGGCAGCCACCGGGGGACAACGGGGTGCCGAATTCACCGCCACGGGGCTACCTCCCACGCGGCTCGGGGAGAAGACCGCTGTGGTCGCACTTCTCACCCCGAAGGGCGGCGTGGCTCCCGGACCAGAACTTCTCACCGAGCCGGGATTGATCACCGACATGCAGGGCTTCCACGTGCTGGACGCTCTTTCGGGGGGCACGATCGGCTATTCGGAGGTGACCCGGGACAAGAAATTCGTCGGCTACCGCTTCGTAGTTTTCGACCTTAAGGAGACGGACCCGCGCAAGGCCCACACCTGGTTCCCGCTCGTTGCGAACTCGCAAACACCTATTGCCTGGAAAGCACTCGGGGAAACACCACGGCTTTCGGCGGTCGTGGTGCGGTACACGATGGGGGCCAAGAACGAGATGATCCCGACCGGGGTCGCCACCGCGGTCGCCACTGCCGAGATCCCTTGACGGCGGACCCGCCAAGCTGACCGAGGCAATTTCTCCCGCTGGGCCGGGAGTGTGAGCGACCGGAGTATCGATGCTCCGGTCGCTCACGCTCCCGGCTCGTCGTGTCCGCCGCCGCACTTCGCACTTCCCCCGCGGCGGTTAGTCCGGGTACGATTCACACGTCTTCCCTTTGCCTGCCCGTCGCCTCTCCTCCCTTACGGCCGGCCGCCCCGTTCGAGGGCCAGGTATGCTGAATTCGGTTGCCCTGCTCGCCCTGCTGGTCGCCGGCGGGCCGCCCGACGAGCCGCACGGCCCGCCCGCCCCCGCCGTCGATCGCAACGGCTTCTCCCTTCCCTCCGGTGCCGTCGCCCGCTTCGGCGACCCCACCCGCCGCCACCGCTCGTCCGCCGACTGGGTGGTGCTGTCCGACGACGACCGCCTGCTCGCCCGCCCCATCGACGGCATGATTAGCGTCTTCGACCTGGACAAGAAACAGGACGTCACCCCCGGCTACCTGAAAGACTTCCCGTCCGCCGTGCTGCGGTTCCTGCCCGACGGCCGGCACCTGCTGTTCACCCCGACCGCCAAGCGGGTGGAGGTCCGCGACCCGCTGACGGGCAAGGTGGCCGCCGGGTTCGACGTGCCCAACTACGGGTCGTCGGCCGAAATCCCCCCGCCCGCCACCGACGGCAAACGGGTGCTGGTGAAGTTCCGCGACACGAGCGGCTACTCGTGTGCGGTGCTGGCCGACCTGACCGATCCGTCGCCGACCACCCGCGCGTTCCGCGGCACCTCGTCGAACGACCTGTGGGCGATGTCGGCCGACGGCAAGCGGCTGTTCCATGGGTGGGATCGCGGCATCGAGGCCTACGACGCCGGCGGCGAACGGATCGCCTTCGCCCCCAGCCGGTATCGCTCGTACTACCCGCTGGTGCCGACGCCCGACGGGAGCAAGCTGATCGCCGGGTGGGACCGCGGGGTGATGACGTTCGAGGTGACGGCCGACGGTTTCGGCGAGCCGACCGCCGCGAGCGTGGACGCCAACGACGACTTCGCCTACGGCGCCGACGGCAAGACGATGGTGCGGGCCGGCGTGGGCGTGTACGACGCGAAGGGGTCGCTCACCCCGGTCGAGCCGGCGCACGACCGGAGCAGCCTGCGGCTGATGCGGTACTCGCGGTCGGCCGCCCGGTGCGTGGACGTGTTCACCGACCGCCCGCCGCTGGTGTGGGACCCGCACACGGGCAAGACGGTCTACCGCTTCGACCAGCAGTACGCCGCCGGGGTGGGGCTAGGCGTGGCGGCCGACGGCACGGTGAGCATCCGGCACGCCGACCGCACCGTGCGGGTGTACGCCGCCGACGGCAAGCCACTGGCCGACCGCACCGGCCGGTCGAACGCGCGCGGCACCAGCCCGTTGGCCGTCAGCCCGGACGGGACTTTGTGCGTGGAGTACGACGCCAAGGACCGCAAGGTGTTCACCTACGACACCGGCACCGGCACCGGCACCGCGTGGCCGCAGGAGTTCGCCGCCCCGCCGGTGTTCGTGCGGTTCGACGCCACCGGCAAGCGGGTGTACGCGGCCGGCGGCAATTTCGCCGGCGTGTTCGACGCGGGCACCGGCCGGCGGGTGCGGGCGGCGGAGGCGTCGGCGGCGGTGGCCTTCTCCGACGACGGGCGGGCGCTGGCGGTGGTCGGCAAGAAGGAGTTGAAGGTGTACGAACTGGCGAGCGGGAAGGAGCGGACCACGGCCGAACTGCCGGCGACCGACTTCGACACCCAGCAAGACGACTACCGCTTCAGCCGGTCGCGGTGGGACGGGGACGACGAGGGGCCGAGCTTCCCCCGCGGGCAGGTGCAGTTCTCGGCCGACGGCGGGAAGGTTGCCACCTTCTGGGCGACCGGGCGGGTGACGGTGTTCGACGCGGCCGACGGCGGCATCCGCTTCCGCGAGCCGCGGCAGTGGAGCAACACCCGCATTGCCGCCTTCCGCCCGGACGGCGACTGGTTCGCCACCACCACCCGCACCCAGCGGCGGATCGCCCTGCGGAACACCACCGACCCGCGGGCCGACCGCAACGCCATCCTGCTGGCCGAGTGCAAGTCGGTCGTGGTCGGGCTGGCGTTCACCCCCGACGGCAAGCGGCTGATCTCCGCGCACGACGACGGCACGGCGCTGGTGTGGGACGTGGACGCGGCCATCAAACTGCCGCCGACCGCCGACGCCGAACCTGGCGAAGCACTGTGGGTGGCGCTGGCCTCGCCGAATGCGAAAGCGGCGGGGCGGGCGGTGGCCGGGCTGGTGGCCAAACCCGACGTGGCCGTGCCGCTGCTGGCCGACGTGGTGCGCCCCGTGAGCGCACCGCCGGCCGACCGGGTGAAAGCGGCGGTGGCCGACTTGGGCGACCGCGACTTCAAGGTGCGAGAAGCCGCCGAGAAGCAACTTCGGCAGTGGGGCGAACTGGCGGCCGAAGCGCTGACGGCGGCGGAGCCCGACGCCACCGCCGAACAGGGCGAGCGCATCCGCCGGCTGTTGGAGGCTCTGGGCGCTGAGGAGACCGACCCTGAGCGGCTGCGGCTGCTGAGGGTGGTGGAGGTGCTGGAGCGGATCGGCAGCCCGGCGGCGAAGGTGGTGCTGGAGAAGGTGGCCACCGGGGCGTCAGCGTCGGGCGTCTCCCAGGAGGCGAAAGAGGCGGCGAAGCGGCTGAAGGAGCGGGGTAAGTAAGGGGCGGTGGTGACGGTGACGCCGGTGGTGACGACATGCCCCCCCACCCACTTCCCGATGGCAGGCGTGCCCGATCCGTGGCGGCGGGCATAATCGGGCATGAAACCACTCTTCGCCGCTGCCGCCCTTGTTCTCGCCACTCCGGTCTTCGCCGGTCCTCCGATGGTCCTTCGTCAGGCGACACCCGGCGGGTGGGAGAGCTTGTTCCGCGAAGGCGTCTTTGACGGCAGTCCCGTCGGCCCCACCCGCGGCACGGTGCTGTACGCCGACGACGCCCTGTTCCCGCGGTTGAAAGCCCGTTTGCAAGGAACGATGTGGAAGGGCAAGGTGTTCAACGGCGACGGCACGTTCACCAACCGCTGGGTCGGCGGGGTGCGTGCGGGCACGGCGGGCACGGCGGTGGAACCGAGCTGGCTCGACGGCCAACCGTCATTGGTGGTGCGGTACTCGCCGAGTGCGTTGGTGTTCCGCAACGTCCGCGACGAACTGCGACAGGTCGGGCCGGGCGTGTGGCTCGGCCGCAGCTACGACGCCACCACCGGCCGCCCGAAGAACTGGTTCGTGCTGGAGGCGAGGTGAGTCGAACATCGCCGGATCAGTGAACTGCTAACCCGCGATTGATGCTGGCCCATGCTTGGCGTGCGAATCGTCAGGGTTGTCGGCAAGCAACGCGATACCGCGCGGGGCAGCGTACTCAACCGCTTCAGCTCCGATTAGAGGTTCGGCAGATGGGCAACCCCACCAGCCGTCGTCAGAGCCGCCCGTGATGGCGTCCATGACATAAGGCGACCCAACTACCCACCGCCCATTGCGCCATAGTTCGGGGTGCCATAGCGATCCAGGCGCGCGACGTTGGCGGATGATGCCGTAATCGTCGTCGAGCCAGAATCGAATATGGACCACGCTGCTCTCTTCGTCGCTTAGTGGTAAGGTGGGCGAGGCTGCGTTGGCACCTGCGGCCACCCCGAAGGGGGGGTTCCCACAGCCCACGGCCAGCGAGCCGCCGGCCAGCGACGCCCAGGGACCTCCCGCCCCCAAACCCCCCACCCCGAAAGGGTCGGTCCCCCGCCGTGGACGACCCCAAGGGGGGGGGGG
>JANNDF010000321.1:0-6121 GCA_031387445.1 Planctomycetia bacterium | reverse complement strand
AAAACCTGTGCTACGCTTCAGCCGGCTCACACCCGAATCCGTCCCTCCCCGCACGGGGCCGCGTCCATGGCCGTCCGGATCGAAACACAGTCCGAACCCATCCCCGGCTACAAGCTGCTCGACCGCCTGGGCAGCGGCGGGTTCGGCGAGGTGTGGCGGTGCGAGGCGCCGGGCGGCATCCAGAAGGCCGTCAAGGTGATCCATGGTGACCTGCGGCAGAAGGAGACTGACTCATACCGGTTCGCCGAGCAGGAGCTGAAGTCGCTCAAGCGGGTGAAGCAGGTGCGGCACCCGTACCTGGTGGCGCTCGACCGCTTTGACATCGTCGAAGGGCGGCTGGTGATCGTCATGGAGATGGCCGACTGCAACCTGTGGGACCGCTTCCGCCAGTGCCGCGAGGCCGGCCTGGTGGGCATCCCGCGGGCCGAGCTGTTGCAGTACATGGCCGAGTCGGCCGAAGTGCTCGACCTGATGAACGACAAGTACCAGCTCCAGCACCTGGACATCAAGCCGCAGAACCTGTTCCTGCTGTACAACCACGTGAAGGTGGCCGACTTCGGGCAGGTGAAAGACCTGGAGAAGCACATCGCCCAGGTGACCGGCGGCATCACCCCGGTGTACGCCGCCCCCGAAACGTTCGACGGGTTCGTGAGCCGCTACTGCGACCAGTACAGCCTGGCGTGCGTGTACCAGGAGCTGCTCACCGGGGTGCGGCCGTTCGACGGCACCAGCATGAACCAGTTGCTCATGCAGCACCTGTCGCACCCGCCGAACCTGGACCCCAGCCCATCGGCCGACCGCCCGGCCCTCGCCCGCGCGCTGTCCAAGAAGCCGGACGACCGCTTCCCGAGCGTGAGCGAACTGGTGGCCGCCCTCCGCACCGGGAGCGCGGTGCGGTCGGCCGCCAGCCTGGCCAGTTTGGTGGCAGTCGGCGGGCCGGCGGAGGCGGAGGCGTTCTCCTTCGCCGACTCGCTCCCCCCGCCGGGGCTGTCGTCCGGCGTGTCCACCGACCTGTTCGCGCCGGAAGCCACCCCGTACCCGCGGGCGGTGCCGATCCCCGCCACCCCGCCCGAGCGGACCGCCCTGCCCGACCGCACCGGCCCCGGCGAACTGCGGCCAGCGCTGGTCGTCGGCCTGGGGTACGCCGGCCGGCGGGCGCTCCAGCGGTTCACCCGCCTGCTGGCCGACGAGGGCGGATCGCCCCGCCGCCTGCCGCACGTCCGCACCCTGTACATCGACACCCACCCGGACGCGGTGACCGCCGCCGCCGCCACGACCGACCCGACGCTCGCCCCGATCCCGTCGGATCGCACCCTCCACACCCCGCTCAACCGGGCCGCCCACTACCTCCGCCCGCGGAACAACGGGCGGGCGCTCATCGAGGGGTGGCTGGAAGGGGCGGTGCTGTACCGCATGCCCCGCGTGCCGGCCACCGCCGGCCTCCGCGCCCTCGGCCGGCTCGCCCTGTGCGACCACCAGCGGGCGATCGGGCAGCGGATTCAGGCCGAACTCGACCTGATCCTCGACCCCGGCCACCTGGCCGCGTCCGCCGCCGTGTGCGGCCGCCAGCTCCGCACCAACCGCCCGCGGGTGTACCTGGTGGCCGGGCTGGGCGGGGGCACCGGCGGCGGCATGCTGTTCGACCTGGCCTACCTGGTCCGCCAGCAGCTCCGCCGCATCGGGTACACCGACCCGGACGTGGTGGGCGTGCTGCTGGTGCCCCCGGCCCACGGCAACGTGTCACAATTGGCGCGGGCGAACACTTACGCCGCGCTCACCGAGTTGCACCACTTCAGCCGCCCCGAGACGGCGTTCGTGACGGCCACCGACGAGGGCGGGCTGATCCGCGACAACGACCCGCCGTTCACCCGCACCGTGCTGCTGAACGGGTACGAGTACGCCGCCGACACGCCGTCCGTCACCCAGACCAACTTCCCCCGCCGCAAGTCGGGGTCGAGCACGGCCAAGCTGCGGGACGTGACCCGCACGCCGACGGAGTTGGCCCCCGCCGACCCGGCCGCGGCCGCCGCCGACTACCTGCGGTTCGACCTGTTCACCCCCGTCGGCCGCACCGCCGACGACGCCCGCGGCGACCGCCCGTCCGAGGTGGCCGTCATCGGCAGCAAGCGGTTCACCTGGCCGCGGCATCCGGTGGTGACGCGGACGGCGCGGGTGATCGCACCAGTCCTGATCGGCCAGTGGCTCGCCCCCGATCAGTCGACGACCGACGCCGCCCGGTGGGCGCACGAGCGGTGGGAGGCGTTCGGCCTGACCCCGGACGCCGCCCGCAAGCGGCTGCAAGCCGCGGCTGATGCCGAGGTGGGCGAGGCGGTGGACGCTCACCTGCGGCGGGTGTTCGACCCGCTCACCCCGAAAGGCTGGCTGGCCAAGCTGCCCGAGCCGGCGGTGGTGGCGGCGGCGGTGACCCGCATGGTGACGCTGTTCGGCCCGCCGCGGGAGACGCCCGGCCGCGGGCCGGGGCCGGTAGCCGTGGCGGTGGCGGCGGAGGCCGAGCGGATGACCGCTGCCGCCGTCGGGCAGATCGCCGACCTCGTGCCGGCCCTGCTCGACACGCCCGGCTTCCGCATGAGCGGGGCGGAGGAGGTGTGCCGCCGGCTGCTCCTGCTGGTGGAGCAGCAGTTGACCGCCGCCCGCGCGGCGGTGCCCCCGGCCGAGGCGAAGGCGGCCGCCGCCTACGACCGCCTGCTGCACTACACGTCCACGCACAAGGGGGTGAAGAAGCCGAACGCGACCGAGTTGGCCGAAGCCCTTCGGGATTACCCGGACGGCGGGTACGAGGCGGTGGTGAGCAAGCACCTGGCCGAGGTGTACGCCAAACTGCTCGACGTGCTGATCGCCCGCGTGAACGACCTGGGCACCTGCCGCCGGCGGCTGCGCGAGTACACCGCCACGCTAGCGGCCGAGGCCGAGCTGCCGCTCCCGCCGGGCGAACCGGACCTGCTGCTACCGGTCGGGTGCGGGTCGGTCGAGGAGGCGGCCCAGCGGTACCTGGCGTCGCTCGACGACCACGACCTGAACGAGGTGGAGCAGCGATTCCAGCGGCGGGTGAGCGAGGAACTGGGCGGGGTGTTCGAGGCGTGCATGAACACCGGCGACGGGCCGGAGGTGATGTGCCGCTTACTCCGCGACGCCGCCCGCGACTACCTGACCGAACGACTCGGCGAGGTGGACCTGGCGGGCATGATGAGGACCAGGTTCGGCACCCCGGCGGGGGTGGCCGAGGCGCTCGACCGGGCGTTCGCCGCCGCCCAACCGGCCGCCGCCGGCCGCGGGCCGTGGTCGAAGAGCGAGGTGTGCGTGTTCGCGGCCCCGGCCGGCGCCGGCGGGGCGGCCGTCACCCACGCGGCCGCGGGCGTCATGCCCACCTCGGCCGTCATCACCCACACCCCGGACGAGGTGGCCATCTACCGCGAGTGGCCGCAGGTGCCGCTGTCCGCGCTCGACCAGTTCGGCCCGGCGTGGGAGGCCGCCTACCGCGCCGCACCGGAGTTGAACCAGACGTCCGCCCACACCCGCACCGACATCACATGCTGGCTGCCGGTGGACGGCTGACCGAGCGGGTCCGGCGGGGTCGTCTCATTCTCACCACTTCCCACCCCCGGAGCCGCCCGCTCCGCGGGTCGTGATCATCCGTACAATTGGCACTCCAAGTACCAACGCCCCCGCCGGCCACGCCTCTGGTCGAGGTAGTAGATCCATGTGCCTCGCTTCCAGTGCCACCCCGCTCGCCTGATCTTCGCCCGGAGTGCCGTCTTCACCACACATCCCTCGACTTCGCAGACCACCGTACCGACACATCGCCGATTTGAAATCGGGGCGGGGGCTTCTCGGGTTGAAGTGTCGGCGACATACCCGTCCCTCGCACAGGACCGATATCAGTCGGCTGTCGCTTCGATCACCCGCCGCCAGCGGAGCGGCACCGCCTCATACGCCGACGTGTACGTCTCTTCCAGCGGCAGCATGACGCACGCCCCCGGCCGCAGGAACACCGGCATGTCGGGCAGCGTTCCGCCGACGCGGAGCGGCTCGATGTACGCCACGGGCGGGCGGGTGGCTTCGTACGCCACGGCGGTGAGTGGCTCGCCCTCGGGCGGGTGGAACTCCTCGCCGGCCAGTTCCTCGGAGATGACAGAGTGGATGCCCCGCAGGTCTCGGGGCGTCGGCGGGTACAGGTCGATGATGAGCAGGTGAACCCCCTTCGCCAGCAGATCCACGGCCTTGTCCACGAACGCCCGCATCGCCCGATTGCTCTCCTTGTTCCCCGGCGACACCAACTCGATGATCGCCACCACGCGGTCGTCACTCACATGCTTGACGGCCACGGTGTTCTTCCGCCGCGGCGGGTACTTGCCCAGTTCGGCCACGAACCGCGTCTTCGGGGCGGCCAACGTCGCCACACCGCCACCGCTCGGGTCGGCGACCTCGTCGCGGACTTGAAGGGTGATGACATCCCCTTCGATGCCGACCGCGACTTGTTCGAGCAGGGCGTAGTAGTCGTCCGGCAAAACGCCCGCGTTCAGCCGGTTCCTCATCTGGGCACACCACAACTGATGGAAGTCGTGGAAGATGCCGGCGTACACCCGCGTCCAGTCGTGAATCGGCATGGCGGTCCCTCCGGTCGCTCGGGCCGATTATACCCGAACCCGCCCGCCGCCACCCGTGTCCGCGTTCGCTTCCCACACGCACGCCACACGGTTTGAAGTGTCGAACGAGACGACACTGAACGCGGCTCGGCGGTTGGTGGCCGACGAAACATTTTCGCGGCGAGCGGCAGTGAGCCTGGCTCACCCAGGCTCGCTGCCGCTCGCCGCGAAGAGGTCAGTTCCTGAGTTGGCTACGGTCACACCACCGCTTGCGGGGCGTCCGTCGCCGGGGCCGTCTCGGCAGCCCCGGTCGGCTTCCGCCGCTGCTCGCCGCGGAGCACCTCGGCCGGCGGCACCTTCACCCCCCACACCAGCCCCATCCGCCGCCACAGCTTGATGACCGTGTACGTCATGTCGAACTCGTACCAGACGAACCCGTGGCGGGCCGACGCGGGCGCGCGGTGGTGGTTGTTGTGCCAACCGTCGCCCAGCCCGAACACGCCGAGGAACCAGTTGTTCCGGCTGCCGTCCCCGGTGTCGAACCGCTGCGTGCCCCACAGGTGGCCGACGGAGTTTACGGCGAACGTCATCTGGAACAGCAGCACGGTGCTCGCGCAGAACCCCCACACCACCCCGCTCCAGCCGTCGATCAGGTAGCACGCCGCCGCCAGCAGCACCCCCGGCACCATCCAGAACTTGTCCAGCCACACCAACTCCGGGAAGCGGGCCAGGTCGCGGGTCAGCTTCGGGTCGGGGTCCATGAGGTCTTGGCTGAACACCCACCCGATGTGCCCGTGCAGGAAGCCGTCCCGCACCGGCGAGTGCGGGTCGTGCTCCTTGTCCGAGTGCTTGTGGTGCAGGCGGTGGTGGGCCACCCACCAGAGCGGCCCCTTCTGCATGGCGGTGCAGCCGGCCACCCCGAGGAGGAACTGGAACCAGCGGGAGGTCTTGAACGAGTGGTGCGAGAAGTAGCGGTGCAGGCCGGCCGTCACGCCCAGCCCGCTGATGCGGGTGACGACAAAGATGAGCAGCACCGACATCCACGAGAACTTCAGCTCGAAGTACGGGATGAACGGGAGGGTGACGAGTGCCAGGTGGACGCCGACGAGCGGGGACAGGTCGAACGCGATGCGGGCGACGCGGCCCAACGAGGGGCGTCGCTTCGGGACCACGGCGACGGCCGGAGCCTCGACGGCGGGGGCTGAAGTCATGAGTGGGGGAGGCCGAAGGGGTGTACGCCGGACGGTGGCGTGCGGACGGGCGATAAGCAGCGCTCGGTGCCCGGGCATTTAATATACTCGACCGCCGGCCGGGTGGGTGTTTCGTCGAAGTCGATTCGGCCCCTCACTTCGCCAGTTGCCACACCACGGTCGTGCCGTCGGCGTACCCGACGGCCAGCCAATGCGGAGGGAGCCGAGTGGGCAGTCGGCGGCGTCGGGGGAGCACTCGCGCCCTCCGGATGGGACTCGCTCAGCATAAGTGAAGGCGGCTGTGAAAGCGAACCGGCGGGGGGGGGG